>JASHPD010000065.1 GCA_030038315.1 Acidobacteriaceae bacterium | reverse complement strand
CGCAAAGCCAGCGCGCAGGAGCCTTCGCCCGCAATGCGGCTCGCTGCCGGCGGCACGCTCCTGGCCGGAGCGGTTCTTCTGCTCACCGGCAGGCGTCGCGCCGGCCTGGCCGCCACCGCCGCCGGAACCGCGCTTACCCTGCTGCAGGAAAAAGAGACCACGCTGCGCTGGTGGGCAATGCTGCCGCTCGTGCTCAGCAATACGCAGCGCTTCATCGGGCAAACGCAAAGCGTCATCCACGAGCTGAACGTCCGCCGCGAGAAGCTCCGGGGATTTTTCAGAAAGTAGTAACGGTCAGATGCCGAGTTGCTTGCGACCCGCATCGCTGATGCGGTGCGGCGTCCACTTCGGCTCCCAGACCAGATCCACATCCACCTTCGAGATATCGGGAATCGACAGCAGGCGGTTGTGCACCTGCTCGAAGATCAGCCCGCTTGCCGGGCACGCGCGCGTTGTCAGCGTCATGGTGACTTTGACGCGCTGCCGCGGCCACTTCGGCGTCGAACGCGGGTCCGGCTCCATTGCAATCCCGTAGATCAACCCGAGATCGACAAGGTTCAGCTTCACTTCCGGGTCGAAGCAGTCGCGCAGCGCGGTCAGGATTTCGTCTTCGTTCAGCATTCTTCAGCCAGTTGTTGAAATCTGTCTCAGGCTTTCACTTCGGCAATGCGGTTCCGGCCGTCTACAAAGACCAGCTTCGGTTTCGCCGCCGCCGCTTCCTTTTCGTCGAGCCACGCAAAGCTGGCGATAATTACCAGGTCTCCGGCCTGCGCCAGGCGCGCCGCAGCGCCGTTCAGGCAAATCTCGCCTCCGCCGCGCTCGACCGGCAGAGCGTATGTCTGCAATCGGCTTCCGTTGGTTACGTTCCAGACGTGAACCGCTTCAAAAGGCTGAATGTCGGCCGCTTCCAGCAGCGCCGAATCCACGGCAATGCTGCCTTCGTAATGCAGGTCCGACTTCGTTACCGTTGCCCTGTGAATCTTTGACTTCAACAGCTTGCGAAACATGGTGAAAGCATGACTCCCGGCCGCTCTACTTGCTCCGGCCTCGCATGGGTATCGCGGCCGCACCGCAGCCTGCAATCCCTTTGCTTTTTCTTTAGATGCAGCGTTAGTTCTTCCGTTCCACCAGATACCGCGCAACGGATTTCAGGCCCTCGGCGCGGCTGCCGAAGGGCGCGAGCGCGGCGAAGGCTTCGTCGATCAGCGCGGCGGCATCGCGCTCGCTCTGCTCGATTCCGTAAACCGCCGGCCAGGTTGCCTTTTCGGTTGCCTGATCTTTGCCCGCCGTCTTGCCCAGGTGCTCGGAGTCCACGGTCATATCCAGCACGTCATCGACAATCTGGAAGGCCAGTCCGGCTTTGCGGCCGAAGGTGTCGAGCGCGGCAGCCTCGGCGGCCGTTGCGCCGGCGTAAACGCCGCCGGCAACCACGCTCACGCGAATCAGCGCTCCGGTCTTGGCGCGGTGAATGGCTTCCACCAGCTCCGGCGTGGGCTTTACGCGTTCGCTTTCAAGGTCGAGAACCTGCCCGCCGATCATGCCGTCCACGGTGCCCACGGCATTCGCAATGAGCCGGATAATCTGCACTGTGGCTTCAGCGGGGCAGGGAAGGCTCGCCAGCACCTCAAAGGCGCGCGTTTGCAGCGCATCGCCGGCCAGAATCGCAATCGCTTCGCCGTAGGCCACGTGGCAGGTCGGCTTGCCGCGGCGCAGATCGTCGTTGTCGAGCGCGGGCAGGTCGTCGTGGATCAGCGAATAAGTATGCAGCATCTCGATGGCCGCGCCTAATTGGGCGATTCCCGTCAAGACTGGTCCCGCAGGCAGCTTGCCCGCCACGGCCGTCGCGGCCTGCATCGCCAACACCGGGCGCAGCCGCTTGCCGCCGGCAAAGGTCGAGTGGCGCATGGCGCCGTGAATGGACGCAGGAACAGTATCCGCGCCCGGCAAAAGCATTTCGAGCGCTTTATCGGTAAGCTCCGCGCCTTCCTGAATCAACGACTTTACGTCTGTCGGCATCGTCTTCATCATAAATGAATAGACGATAAACAGCGCTTAGCGGGACGCCTTAGTTTTTCCACGCTCCACAACCCAGAGCCCCACTGCCGCAATCAGCGCAAACACGCTGATCCAGCCTCCCAGGCGCACATCCGGCGTGGTCGTCCAGTCCACCGTCACGTCCACGAACCCCGCCTGCACCGGGACCGCCATCAGTCCGTCATCGCGCTGCGGCATCTCGTCGATTCGCTCGCCGTTGACGCGCACGTCCCAGGCCGGAAACTGGCGCAGGCGCAGCACCAGGTACCCCGCGCGCGCCGCCACGCCGCGAATCTGCCGATGCTCCACGCTTCCGGTTGCCGCGCCGTGAAAGTCCTCGCAGCTCTTCTGGTCCGGCGACCATACCAGCGGCGGGCTGTCTTCATTGCTCTCGCCAACCTTCACTTCGGGATCGCTCGCCAGGCAGGCGACGGGCAATCCCTCGGTCGTCAGGTCCTCGTCCGTCTCCGGCGGCGCGTACTCATCCGCGCCATCAAAACCCTGCTGCTGCGCATAAGCATCCATCATTCCCGCAACGGAATCCTCATCGTCGCACGGCAGGTAAAAATGCGTTCCCGCAAACCACGCTTCGCCGGCAAAGACCGCCGCGCAGGCCGCAATGAGAGCCCACCGCCGCCATCCGGCGCGCGTCCATATCGCGCAGGCCGCAAAAATTCCCACGGGAGCTTCGACGACAAGCGCCCATCGCCACGGAAACTGCAAAAACCAGAGCTTGGGCAGCAGATGCCAGACGGGCAGCGAAACCGGGAACTGCAAAAACAGAATTGCCGCGAGAATGGCGATGAGCGGCAGCCAGAGCCTGCGCGGTCCCGGCATCTTGCGCCGCAGGCGGCAGACCAGCAGCGCGCCAGCCGCAAGCGCGAACATCACCACTACAATCAGCGAGGTCTTCTGCAGCTCCACGTCGTGCAGGGCCAGCGCCGGGTCCGCATGATGCGCAAAGAGAAAGCTGGTATCGACGCGCAATCCCGGCACATCGACGGCCGCGCCGACGTCTGCCCACTTCTGCTCAACCGCTGCCGGAACCAGATAGAAGGCCGATAGTCCCAGGCCGAGAACAACGCCGGCAGAGGCGCGCAGCACCGGAGCCCACGATCGCCGCGCCAGCGCCAGCAGCAGCGCAAATGCGGCGAGCAGGTAGCTGGCCATCACGCCGACGGGATCATTGGAAAGCCAGGAACCGGCAATCGCCAGCGCCAGCAGGAGAGCTGAGCCGTCAAAAGCGCGCCGCCATACGGAAAGCTGCGCCGCATCCGTGCCGCGTTCGCGCAGCGCGTAGAGCAACACGAGCGGAATCCAGAAGCCGCCTGCCAGCTCTGCATAGTCCGAGCGCTCATAGACGCAAAACAGCGCGTAGCCGGAGAAGATCGCGATACATCCGGCGAGCGCGGCAGCGTTGCTGTCCATGAATTTCCGCGCCAGCGCGCGCACGGCCAGCCCCTCGGCTGCCAACAACACAAACGGAACTGCGATCGGAGTGGCCTGCCAGCCCAGCAGCGCTCCCAGCGCCGCGCCGAGCATCCACGTCAGCGGCGGATAAAAGATAAACCGCGGCTCGCCGGCTTCGTAGTTCACGCTCGGCGTCCAGTGCGGATAGAAAATTCCATGCCGCCATGCGCCGAGCGCATCGATCCATGAGGCCAGATGAAAATCGAAGTCGTGGCCGCAGGAGATGCCGCGTAACGCCAGCGGCGCTACTGCAATGGCAGCGGCGAGAAGAATCAGCGCAGGACCGATCAGTTTTCCTGATCCCTGATCCCTGATCCCCGATCCCTGCATCACGGCTCCAGCCTCAGCGTGTGCCGCGTGTTTGCCGCTACGGCCGCTTGCGTGAACGGCAGCGCGAAAGTCGTTCCGTTGTAATAGTCCTTCCACTGGTCGCGGAAGTAAGGGCTGTACGGGTTGCCGCTCTCGCCGAGCGAGATATTTTCCGTCGAGCCGTCCACGCCGCTCCAGTCCATGGTGAAGCGCTGCGAAGGGCCGAAGGCGCGGCCTACCTGCTTCACGGTGGTGCCGTCTCCGCTCAGCGGCAGCGCGCCCGTGCCCGCAATGTGCCCGACCATCGGCAGAAACTGGCTCAGCGGATGCTCGATGTCGATGACGTGCCAGCTCCCGTAAGCCCACTTCGTCAGATCGTGCGGAGCGTTGCCCTTTTTAAGCCCGCGGCGCACGGCTTCGGTGAGCAGATCATCCCAGTTTTTGTAGCCGGGCGGGAGCCATTCGGGTGAGGCGTTCATCACGATCTGTTCTTCGGCGAAGGTCTTTTCAGCCCAGCGGTAATCGCCGGCCAGCTTGCCCAGCTTCGGCTCCAGAAGCAGCGGCCAGAGCGCATCGCGGGCTTGCGTGACGACGGAGGCTGCGGCGGAGTCGGTCGTGAGGCGGCCATCCCAGGAGCGCATCAGGTTCGCGGCCTGCTCCAGTCGCTTGTTGTTCGGCGCGGAGTGGTCGATGGCGTAGGCGAATCGGTAGGCCATCTCCTGATCGACTTCGCTGTAAATATCGGTCTGCGTGGCGAGCATGTCTGCGGGCTTGAGCCGGTCGCGGCCTTCGAGGAGCTTGTAGATGCGCTCGATGCGATAGGGATCGGCCCACTCGAGGGTGAGCGGATAAGGCGACTTGTCCGTCGTCACGCGCGAGTTTGCCGTGGCCAGAAAACCGCTGGGCGGATCGACGGAGTTCGGGAGCGAGTCGAAGGGAATGTAGCCTTGCCACTCGTGTTGCGCGCCGGCGATGGGCACGCCCTGCAAACCTGCGGGCCGTATCGGCACGCTGCCGATGGCGTGATAGGCGATGTGGCCTGTGTCGTCGGCGTAGACAAGGTTCTGCGTGGGCCAGCACCATTGCTTGAGCGCGGCGGAAAACTCATCCCAGTTTGCGGCTGTATTCATCGCGTAAATCGGCAGGGAATTCTGCGTGGGATCGTAGAGCGTCCACTTGAGCGCGATGGCCTGCTGCTCGTTGTGGAGGATAGGATTCAACAGCGGTCCATGATCCGTGGATTGCACGTTGACGGTTACGTCCGGCGCGCCGCGCACGTGGATGACTTCGCGATCGGCTTCGAGCGGCTTCCACGTTCCATCGAGAGCTTGATAATTCCCGCGGCCATCGAGCTTTTCGATGTACAGATCCTGCACGTCCGCGTAGAGCGCGGTGAATCCCCAGGCCACATGCTCGTTGTGTCCGGCAATCACCATCGGCAATCCGGGCAGCGTGACACCTGCCGCGTGATAGCCCGGCGCCTTGAGGTCGGCCATGTACCAGATGTTGGGCACGGTGATGCTGAGGTGCATATCGTTCGCGAGCAGCGGCTTTCCGCTGGCTGTATGCGCGCCGGCAATGACCCAGTTGTTCGAGCCGGGCGCGCAGCCATCGCAATCCGGAAGGCCGAGCGTGGCCAGCAGCCGGTGTACGTTGAGCGATGCTGTCGTGTCGTCTTCATTCGTGTTCACGGGCTGCGGTTTGGTCATGTCTACGACCTCGCCTGTCGGCGGATGGTCGCGCCAGGAGCCGGTGGGGTAGAGCGCGGCTTCAAGCTGTGCGCCGTTGGGCAGCGTGCTCAGCTTTGCTGCGATCTTTTCGCGCGCGAGCTTTGTTACCCAGTGCGAGTCGAGCTCGTCAATCATCATCGTGCCGACGAGAAGCGAGTCCACGCCTGTCCACGGCTGCGGCGCGTAATGCAGCAGCCGAAACTCCGGCGGCAAACTGTCTTGATGCTGTGCAATGAAAAGATTCACTCCGCGCGCGTACGCGTCAAGCCGCGCGCGGTCATCCGGGCTCGCATTTGCGTAAATCCTCTGCGCCACGCGCAGGAATCCCAGCACGCGCTGCGCTTTGTCGTGCTCGACCAGTTGCGGACCGAGGATTTCGGCGAGATTGCCTGCTGCGTTGCGGCGGTAAATGTCCATCTGCCAGAGCCGGTCCTGCGCCGTCACGTAGCCCTGCGCTACAAATAGGTCGTTCTGGCTTGCCGCTTCGATGTGTGGAACGCCGTGCCCATCGCGCTGCACGACAACCGGCGCGCTCAGCGCTGAGCCGAGGTGAATCTCACCATCGATCTGCGGCAGAGCTGCTCTTGCCGCGCCGCGCAGCCATAACAGAGCGCCGGCAAGCACGATGGCAACAAGCAGCACCAGCCCGCCCAACGCATAAAAAAGAGAGCGCAGCCACGCGAATCTGCGGCGGTGCGGGACGGGGCGCCGCACAAAGGGAACCACTGTAGCGGAAGATGCTGGATGGGAGCTGTTCATACGCTCATAGACAGCATATCGCGCGGAAGGATGTGTTTCGATTTTGCGTTCAGAGCCTATCCGCGCGGAATCGCCAATATGCGGTTGCGGTTTCGCAGCCGTAAATGCGGCTTACAATCGCCGTATGCGCTTCGCTGTCGTCACCATTTCGGATCGCTGCTCGCGGGGGCAGATGACGGACACTGCCGGTCCCGCGGCTGTTGCGCTGTTGAAGCGGCAATGGCCGGATGCGGCGATTGATGCAGCGCTTATGCCCGATGAGGAAGACGCGATCACGGCGCTGCTGGAGCAGTTTGCGGCGGATGGCGCGGCGCTGGTGCTCACCGTGGGCGGCACAGGCTTTGGCCCGCGTGACCGCACGCCGGAGGCTACGCGCCGCGTGCTCGAGCGCGAAGCGCCGGGACTGGCCGAAGCGATGCGCGCCAGCGGCGCTGCGCAGACTCCCTATGCGTGGCTCTCGCGCGGCGTGGCGGGATTAAGAGGAAACACGCTGATCGTGAATTTGCCGGGAAGCAGGCGCGCCGCGGAGCAGAGCCTTGCGGCGATCTTCGCGCTGCTGAAACACGCGCTGGATGTAGTCGCGGGTGGGCAGTCGCACCCGTAACGTCTCGCTTAATTCAAAAACCTTAATTTAAGAACATGGTCCGGTAGAGCGTGTCGCGCTGGACGGGCTTGAAGCCGGCATCGCGGATGATGCGGCGCAACTCTTCTTCCGTGGTGCAGTTGCTGGTGCCCGCGGCTTTCACCACGTTTTCTTCGAGCATGACGGAGCCTACGTCGTTGCCGCCGAAGTGGAGGCCGAGTTCCAGCACCTTGAGGCCCTGCGTCACCCAGCTTGCCTGCACGTTTTCTATGTTGTCGAGATAGAGGCGCGAGATGGCCAGCGTCTTGAGGTATTCGACGGAGGTTGCTTCGTCCCAGCCGCGGCCGCCCAGCGCCGTGTGCTTCGGTTGGAAGCTCCAGGGGATAAACGCCGTGAAGCCTCCGGTCTCTTCCTGCAGGCTGCGCACGACTTCGAAGTGGTTGATGCGCTGCTCGATGCTTTCGCCCACGCCGAACATCATCGTGGCCGTGGTGCGCATTCCGAGCTGGTGCGCAGTGCGGTGCACGCTGACCCAGTCTTCGGTGCGGCACTTGAGCCGCGCGATGCGCTTGCGCACGTCGTCGTCGAGAATCTCCGCGCCGCCGCCGGGGATGGAGTCGAGGCCGGCGTCGCGCAGGCGGGCGATGGTGGTGCGCAGGTCGAGCTCGCTGTACTCGGCAATGGCGAGCACTTCGCTGGCCGAGAGGCAGTGCAGCCAGATCTGCGGGAAACGCTCCTTGATGCCGCGGAACAGGCGCTCGAACCAGTCGATTTTGAGATCGGGATGGATGCCGCCCTGCATCAGCACGCCGGTGCCGCCCATCTCCACCGTCTCTGCAATTTTCTCGTAGATGGTCTCGAAGTCGAGAATGTAGCCCTCGCTGGCCCTGGGTCCCTTAAGCGGGCGATAGAAGGCGCAGAAGGTGCAGTACTCCGTGCAGAAGTTGGTGTAGTTGATGTTGCGGTCGATGATGTAGGTGACCACGCCCTCGGGATGCAGGCGGCGGCGGAGCTGATCCGCCTCCATGCCCACGCCGATCAGGTCGGGCGAGTGGAAGTAATCGAGAGCCTGTTCACGGGTCAGCGGCATAAGAAGATTCTAACGAAATCACTGGGTCCGACGCGAGTTTGCTCGCGTGCGAAAGAGAAACAGGCCGCGGTTGACGACCGGAATTCCGCGCGTCCGCGTGAGGTTGGAGGCGGTGGAAATGCCGCTGAAGAGAATGAAGAAGTCCAGAAAGGCCCGCAGGAATTCTTTTTTCTCCGCCATCTCCGTCCTTTCCTGTGCCACGCGCCGGATTCCACACAGAGCACGCTCTTTGGATTCAGCCAAAAGGATGAGGATGCGCGCTACGAGCCGGATTTTGAGGTCGGCTCCGGCGTGGGCGGCGTCTTCTTTTCCGGAGTGGAAATGCCCATGCTCATGAGCACGTATTTCAATCCCTTGCGCAATTTCTCCAGCATCTGGCGCTTCCTTTGCCCATCATCTTAACGCAGAGTGCAGGGCAGCGCGCTTTAATTCGCGCCGTGCGAGACTTCTGCCTTTATTCCTGCCGGAGGCGCCAGCGCGGCCGCTCCGGAGCCGTTGGCCGCGTCAGAGGCCGGCGCAGCCGCTGTTTCGCCGCGCAGGATCGCAACCGCCTCCGGCGGCAGCGGCTTGTCGGCGTTGGCCAGCAGGGTGCTCACCTGCCACATCTGTGCTTCAGTCAGGATTCCCTGGTAGCTCGGCATCCCGGTGGTGCGGATGCCGTTTGCCACCTTCCAGTAGGTCTCGCCGGCGGGGTCGTCGCTCACGCCGACCACGCTGCTGTCGCGGTGCTTTTCCCACAGCGGCGGCGCGGCGGGAAACATGTGCGTGCCGAAGCGCGAGGGCTGGCCGTGAAAGCCGTGGCAGACGGCGCACTCCTGCGCGTAAATGTGCGCGCCGGCGACAAAGGTGTCTCCATTGGCCTGCACCGGCGGGTTCTCCTGCTTTTCGTATTCGATGCGCGAGTTGAGCGCCAGGTGGGAGACAAACTTTTCATACGGCCATGGCGCATCGCTGACCGCCACCGGCGGACGGCCGTACTTGAGATACGCCAGCCCGCACAGCGGAACCAGCACAATTCCAATGACCACGCCCAGCAGCACTCGCCCCATTTGCCTGCCCCCTGTTTGTCTCATTTTACTGACGGAAAAACGCCGGCGATTCTTACCCGCAGGAAAATTATCGGCAGCGTAAGGCTGTTTCTGCACTCGAATTTCAGGGCTGATCGTCCAATGGAAAGCTCAATGTCTGCCTGGAAAGCTCAATGGCCCGCCGCAGGATGATTTAATACCTAAGTGGGGAAGTGTTTCGTTATGCAGCAGGAAGCGGCCCTTTGAAGGCGCGTGTCAAGAATTCCCGCAATCAAGAGTTCCCGTAAATTCGTGGAGGAAGCCCGAAACCGATGTTTTCTTTTCGCCGTATTGCCCTGGCGCTGGCCCTGTCCGCAGCCGCCGCACAGTTCGCCACAGGTCAGGATTCCAGCTCCAGTTCCAGCAGCAACCCCGCGCCGCAGGCTCAGCAGCAGCAGCCGGCCAATCCAAATGCGGGCGTTGAGGCCGTGCAGGCCCGCATCCGCGCCCGCCGCGCGCAGCGCCGCGCACAGGCCATTCACGATGTTTACTCGCACCTCTATGAACTGCACACCAGCATGGGCTACCTGCGCTGGACGCCGGGCAAGACGCTGCAGCGCGTGACGCTTTACGCGTGGGACACCGGCCTGACCCGCTATTACAGCGAGCGGCTGGGCGTGACCCTCGACGGCCGCGGCTATTATGGCTCGCCGTTTGTGGGCATCAACTCGGTCACGAATTCCGCGATCACCAATCCCGCCGTCAGCATTTACTCGTTCCTGGGCGGGCCGACGTACCGCTTCGTCACGGAGCCGAAGTACGCCGTTTCCGGCCAGGTGATGGCGGGCTACGCTCAGGGCAACTTCTCCGGCGACCTCAACGGCTTTCCGCCGCAGTCGTTCGGTCTTTATCCGAACGGCGGAACTTTCATTATCTCGGTCAGCGCGCCGCTGGATTATCATGTCTCGCCCAATATCAGCCTGCGGATCGCACCGGAGTACGTGGCTACCGGCTTCGGCTCCTCGATGCAGAACAGCCTCGGCTTTACCGGCGGATTTGTTTTCCGGTTTGGGAAGCAATAAAGACGGGGACTAAGGGACACAGGGGACTAGGGGACTGAAAAGCGTATTCCTTAGACATTTGTGTAAACGATATGAAAGACGCAACCCTTATCCCAGAGTTGCGCCTTCGTTGTTTTAGTCCCTCAGTCCCTTATGTCCCTTAGTCCCCGTCTTTATTGCAGGATCGGAATCCCCGCAATGCGCTGCTGCCACTCGGCCGGGCCGGTCTGGTGCACGCTGGTGCCTTTCGAGTCCACGGCAACCGTTACCGGCATGTCCTTGACCTCGAACTCGTAGATGCCTTCCATGCCGAGATCCTCGAAGGCAAGTTGTTTTGAGGATTGGATGGCCTTTGAAACGAGGTACGCCGCGCCGCCTACGGCCATGAGATAGACCGCGCCGAATTCCTTGATGGCTTCGATGGCTGCCGGCCCGCGCTCGGCTTTGCCGACCATGCCGAGAAGGCCGGTTTCAGAAAGCATCTGGCGCGTGAACTTGTCCATGCGCGTGGCCGTGGTGGGTCCGGCGGGTCCGATGACTTCCTCGCGCACCGCATCGACCGGGCCGACGTAGTAGATGAAACGGCCGTTGAAGTCTACAGGGAGCTTTTCGCCGCGGCTCAGCATGTCGGTCATGCGCTTGTGTGCGGCATCGCGGCCGGTGAGCAGCTTGCCGCTGAGCAGCAGCACTTCGCCGGGCTTCCACGTGCCGGCTTCCGCGCGCGTTACCGTGTCGAGGTTCACGCGCTTTGCGCCGCTCACGTCGTAGGTGAGCTTCGGCCAGTCGTCGAGGCTCGGCGGATCGAGAAAGACCGGGCCGGAGCCGTCGAGAACGACGTGCGCGTGGCGTGTGGCAGCGCAGTTGGGGATCATGGCCACGGGAAGATTGGCTGCGTGGCAGGGGGTGTCGAGAATTTTTACGTCGAGAACGGTAGTAAGGCCGCCCAATCCCTGCGCGCCGATGCCGAGGCGGTTCACTTTGTCATAAAGCTCGACGCGCAACTTTTCGGCTGTGGTTTGGGGGCCGCGCGCGATCAGCTCCTGAATGTCGATGGGGTCCATGAGGGATTGCTTGGCCAGCAGCATCGCCTTTTCCGCTGTGCCGCCAATGCCGATGCCGAGCATTCCCGGCGGACACCAGCCTGCGCCCATCGTCGGAACGGTCTTGAGCACCCATTCGACGATCGAGTCCGAAGGATTCAGCATGGCGAATTTCGACTTGGCTTCCGAGCCGCCGCCCTTGGCTGCCACGGTGATCTCGACGGTATTGCCCGGAACCAGCTCGACGTTGACTACGCTCGGCGTGTTGTCTTTGGTGTTCCTGCGCGCGCCGGCTGGGTCGGCGAGCAGGGAAGCGCGCAGCGTGTTGTCGGGATCGAGATAAGCCTTGCGCACGCCTTCATCCGCCATCTCTTGAAGGCTGAGAAGAGGGCTGCCGTCCGCAGGACGCTCGAAGCGCACGTCCATGCCGAGCTTCACGAAGACGTTGACGATGCCGGTGTCCTGGCAGATGGGGCGATGGCCTTCGGCGCATAGACGGCTGTTGATGAGGATCTGCGCCATCGCATCGCGCGCCGCCGGGGATTGCTCGCGTTCGTAGGCCTTGGCGAGGCTGGTGATGTAGTCCACCGGATGGTAGTAGCTGATGTACTGCAATGCGCCCGCGACTGTGGCGATGAAATTTTCCTGCTTGATGACCGTCATCCGTAAAACTCCCTGAGCCTTTGACGCTATTAGCGACGCTACTAGGGTAATGGACGGAGCATACATTCAGAAAAGCCACCGTCCCGGATGAAAATCGAAGAGCTTGATATTGCCTCATATACTCAGTGCTCAGAGGAGTGTTGTGATGAAAATTAAACGAGCTGTGACCGCACTCTGTGTTGTGATTGCCATCACGATAAGCGCGGGACGAATTCACGCCCAACACATGAATGTGCCGGATGCTCCCTGCCGCACCGATGCAACTACGCTAGACATGTTTAATTGCTTTTCCACTGCACTCGATAAATCAGATTCTGATCTAAACCGTCTTTATCAACGCGTTCAAACTGTCGTTAGCGGGGATGAGCTTGTGGATCTGAAGGCAGCGCAGAGACTCTGGATCAAGTTCCGCGATGCAAATTGTGATGCCGAGCACGAACTCTATGACGGTGGCACTGCTGCGCCTGTCGTCAAACTTGCTTGCCTTGAGGCTATGACGCGCCATCGCACGGAAGAACTGAAGGTGATGTATGGTTGGAGGTTAGAGAAATGGGGTAGGTGATGTAATTTCTGCCGCGCTTACACTGCGAATTGCAAGTCGGTATGCTTGAAATCATTGCCTTTAAAGAGAATCGGTTCGCGTTTATCCTTCGCCAGCGCATAGCTGAAGCAGTCGCCGTAGTTGAGGCCAGCGCGGTGGCCGCTGCCTTTGCCGAAATTGCGGTAGGCTTCGCGAGCTATGCGGGCTTGCTCGAAGGTGACTGGCTCAATCCTAATCTCCATCTGCTCCAGCAACTCATCGAAGTCTTGGCTTAGTGCAGGGTTCTGCCTTCTGAAAAAGACCACGCAGACTTCCAAGTAGGTGCCCGCCGACATTTGCCGCAAGGAGTCTGCCTGCATGGCTTCAAGAAACTTTTGAGCATCAGGCTCCCCGGTAAGCACGGCAACCACTACGGAGGTATCGACGATCATTTCGGCAGCCCGTATTCGTCATACAGGAGGTCGTTGATCTCCCAGGAGTGGGGAACGTCCTTCAACTCTTCCCGGTATTTCTCTCTGAATTCCAACACTAGTTCGGACAGATTCTTTTTCCGCGGCGCCGAATCCAGCGCGGCCTGGTCCTTCTCGATCTTCTCCCGCAGGGCTTCCTTTACGGCGCCAGTCATGCTGATGCCGTGCGTGGCAGCGACTTTGCGAGCCATCTCGTGGACTTCCGGGTCTTTGATGTTCAGGCTCATGATTCTACCTTTCTACCATCAATTTCTACCATTCTACCATTTTGCAGGATTTTCCGTAACTTCTTGGAATCCACTAAGCTGGACGTATGCCGCATTTTCCGCCGGATTCCGTTCCTGATGCCGCGCCGCTGACCACCCCGGAGAAGCCGGGGGCGGAGACCTTTTTTGATGTGTTGGTGATTGGGGCCGGGCCTACGGGGCTCTCCTGCGCGATTGAGGCGCAGCGCGCCGGGCTGCGCGTGGTGCTGGTGGATAAGGGCTGCGTCTGCAACTCGCTCTTCCACTACCCGTCGCACATGACGTTTTTTACGACCTCGGAGCTGCTGGAGATCGGCGACATTCCGTTTCCGAGCCCGAATGCGAAGCCGACGCGCAACGAGGCGCTGGAGTATTACCGGCACGTGGCGGCGCATTACAAGCTCGATATTCGCCAGTACCACCGCGTGGAGCGCGTGAACGGCGCGGATGGGGATTTTTCCGTGCACTTGGTGGACCGCTTTGAACGGGCGAGTGTCGTGCGTGCGCGCAAGCTGGTGATTGCCACCGGCTACTACGATCTGCCGAACTATATGAACATTCCCGGCGAGGATCTGAGCAAGGTTCACCACTATTACGACGATCCGCATCCTTACTTCGGGACCGACGTGCTGGTGATCGGCGGCAAGAACTCGGCGGCGATTGCGGCGCTGGAGCTGTGGCGGCATGGAGCGCGGGTGACGCTGGTGCACCGCGAAGGCGAAATCCATCGCCACGTCAAATACTGGATCAAGCCGGACATTGAGAACCGCATCAAAAACGGGGAGATCAAGGCGTATTTCCGGTCGAGGGTGACGGAAATTACGCCGGATT
>JASHPD010000064.1 GCA_030038315.1 Acidobacteriaceae bacterium | reverse complement strand
AAATCTTGGCGATGAAAGTCAGCAAATGGCGCTCGCTGGCGTAACTGCCATAAATACTCATCAACGCGCGAGTCATAAATTGGGTAAAGATGGTGCTTCTGCCAATTACAGTACTTCGTGGCAAATGAATAATTTCGCATTTTGCGCCCATCACTTGTCTCAACACAAGCAATGTTCTCCACTAGATCAACATTTCCAACTTCGAGGGCCTCGTCTATTTTTAAAGTCACGATGTGACGGGCCACATCATACAGCGTCGGCGTTTCATTGCTGATGGCGCGAATTTGGGTTGAGTATGTGGCATTCAACGTCGCAACTTTGAGAAGGACATGCCTCTCGTCGGTATTGCAGGGAAATTGTTCAAAAAGAGCGCATAAAGCCGGGTCTGGATTATCCTTCCAGCCATCAAACTCCCGGCAGGCATCCTCTACATTTTTCGGATTAGGCTCAATCCAATTTTCAATCATCTGATAACCTCACGGGCGCCTGAACTTCTGCTACTTCAACTCCTCAATCGTCACGCGGTCATTCGTGTAAATGCAGATTTCACCGGCGATCTTCATGGCCTTCTGCGCGATTTCGAGCGCCGACAGCTCCGTGTTCTCAAGCAGCGCGCGCGCCGCGGCTGTCGCGTAACTGCCGCCGGATCCAATCGCCGCAATCGGCTCGTCGGGATCGATCACATCGCCCGAGCCGGAAAGAATAAAGGTCTGCGTCTTGTCCGCAACCACGAGCAGCGCCTCAAGATTGCGCAGCATCTTGTCGGTGCGCCAGTCCTTGGCCAGCTCCACGGCGGAGCGATGAAGCTGCCCGGCGTACTGTCCGAGCTTGGCTTCAAAGCGCGTGAAGAGATTGAAGGCGTCTGCAGTCGAGCCGGCGAATCCGGCAAGAATCCTGTCCTGGTAAAGCCGCCGAATCTTCTTCGCCGAGTGCTTCAGTACATGATCGCCGAGCGTGACCTGCCCATCGGCGGCCATGACCACCTGGTCGTTGCGGCGCACGCAGATTACGGTTGTCGAACGGATGCGGGAACGGCTCGAAGGCGCGGAACTCTGGCTCAAGGACAAAGAAAAACCTCCCGAAAGTTCACGTCCGGCTAGGGAGGAACTCCAACTGAAGATGCAATCACCAGTATAAATGCGTGCGCGGCACGGGCCTGGCGCAGCACTTTGGCCACATCGCCCGATCCGAGCGCGCCGACCTTCCTCTCGCATCCCCAGTGGGCGCGAGTGTACGTCCAGGAATGTTTCAAAAGCAACAATACGGGAGCGGTACAGTTTGAAATCGCTCGGCAGGAAAATAGGTGTTCTACCCTCATGTGCAACCCGGGTGCCCCACCCTCGCCGCGTCTTTGTTTTTGCGGCCAGGGTGGGAGGAAGATCGCAAACTGCACCACCGCCAACAATGCCGGGAGTGACACATCTCCATTGCATCTGCGCTATGCTTAAATTGGGGGCGCCCCCGCGCCGATGAATCTCGAAGATCAGAAGATTTGGGAGATTGTTGCCGGAGCCGCTGCTGCCGCGGCCGTTGCCGCCTTTGGCGCGTGGCTCTTCTTCCGCCGCCAGCCCACAGCCGATGAGATCGAATTCATGCGCCGGACCTTCCTGACGCAATCCGGCCGCATTGTGGACGGCACGCTGCTGGACGTGCAGCAGGTGGAGGGCGAGGACGGCCGCACCGTTACACTGCTCATCTACGACTACCGCATCGGCGGCGTCGATTACGAGTGCTCGCAGGACATCAGCCAGATGCAGGGCACGGTAAACGCCGAGCTGGTCCGCGCCGGCTACCCGTGCAGCGTGCGTTACCAGCCGGGCAATCCGCAAAACAGCATCGTGGTGGCGGAACGGTGGTCCGGGCTGCGCTCGAACATTCCCTTCATCGTGCCCTACGAGAACCAGGAAGCAAGCCAGGAAGCGAATCAGGAAACCGAAGACGCCGGGCACGAGGGATGGCCGGTGAAGAGCGGCCAGTAAAGGCAGGGAACAGGGAACAGGGTGCGGGGTACGGGGTGCAGTAGGAAAACAAAACTGTTCTTCACTATGCAACGGATTCCGGACAAATATAAGAAGCAATCATCTGTATTGGTTTTCCCAATGCCGCCTATTTTCGCACCATGTTCTTTTTGCACCCTGCACCCTGTACCCCGCACCCTGCTTTATCCTGATTTCATGCACGTCCATGCGGCTCCTGCCACGCAGGGCAAGAGCGACCGAACCCAATCCGTGCTGCGCGTCTCGCTGGTGGCCACGCTTGCCTATGTCGTGGTGACCTTCGTGGCCGGCCTGCGCGCCCACTCGCTGGCGCTGCTCTCTGAGGCCGGGCACAATGTCTCCGATTTTCTCGCGCTGCTGCTGAGCTTCGCCGCGGTTTACTTCCAGTCGCGTCCGTCGGACGATCTGCGCACCTTCGGCTATCAGCGCGCCGGCGTGCTGGCGGCATTTCTCAATGCGGCCACGCTCGTCGTCATCTCGCTCTGGATCGGCGTGGAAGCCATTCACCGTCTCTCCGCGCCCGTGGCCGTGCAGCCGCGCCTGATGATGATCGTGGCCGCGGCCGGCGTGCTGATGAACGGCCTCATTGCCGCGCTGCTGTGGGGCGTGGCGCGCGACGTGAACCTGCGCTCGGCCTTTCTGCACATGGCCGGCGACACGCTCTCGACCGCCGCGGTCATCGCCGGCGGCGCGGGGATTCTCTTCACCGGCCAGAACTGGATCGATCCGGCGCTCTCGCTCTTCATCGCCGCGCTGATTCTCTGGTCGTCCATCGGAATCGTGCGCGAGACGCTGAACATCTTGCTTGAAGGCACGCCGCGCGGCGTCAATTTGACTGAGATTCGCGTCGAGATGGAGCGCGTGGAAGGCGTGCTCAACGTGCACGATCTGCACATCTGGAATATCGGCTCGCAGTCGCGCGCACTGGCCTGCCACGTAACGATCGACAACATTCCGCCTTCCGAGAGCACAGTGATTCTCGACCGGCTCAACCACGTGCTCAAAGACCATTACGGCATCTGCCACACGACCATCCAGTTCGAGCACGAGAATTGCGAGGTGCTCGAAGGCTGCGTCGTTCCGCCGGAAGCGATGACCGGCGCGGGCGAGCCCGGGCATCATCACCACGGCCACGCGCACTAAGGGGACAGGGTGCAGGGTACCGGGTACAGACGTGCAGTGCTCAGTTCGCTGTAGAACGCAAAGAAGCAATTAGCTTGAACAGCATTTTGCCTACTTCGTGCGACTGCATATAGGCTTCCCGGAGTTTGTCTAGCTCTCCAAAGCTCATCCCTTGCGCAATCTCAATCAGTGTTTGAAGCTCACAGTTTGAACCACGGGCAATTCCGAGAAACTGTATATATTCTTTCCTGTTCAGCCGTCCGTAGCCTTCCGCAATGTTCGCAGGCACTGAAACCGCGGCACGGCGAAGCTGATTGGTCAGACCGTACTGCTCTTCGCGCGGAAACTGCTGTGTCATGCGATAGACGAGGAGCGTCAGCGCCATGGATTGCTGCCATACCTGCAACTCACGGTAAGATTGCATCTTTAATTTTTTGTCTGTCATTTGTGCTCCACTATCAAGCACACAAGGCGAATCTGTCCACTTCCATCCGCACCCTGTACCCCGCACCCCGCACCCTGTACCCTGTATTCATGGAAGAATTCAGCCGCATTCAGCGCCTTCCGCCCTATGTCTTCAACATCACCGGCGAGATGAAGGTCTCCGCGCGCCGCCGCGGCGAGGACATTATTGATTTCGGCATGGGCAACCCCGACGGCGCCACGCCGAAACATATCGTAGACAAGCTCGTCGAGTCGGCCATGAAGCCGGCCACGCATCGCTACTCGGTCTCGCGCGGACTGCCGCGCCTGCGCAGAGCCATCTGCCACTGGTACAAATCGCGTTACGACGTGGACCTGAACCCCGACACCGAGGCCATCGTCACCATCGGCTCAAAGGAAGGCATCTCGCACCTCTGCCTCGCCATTCTCGACTCGCGCGACACCGTGCTGGTGCCAAACCCAAGTTATCCGATACACATTTACGGCCCGGTCATCGCCGGCGCGCACGTAGTCAGCGTGCCCATCGTAGACCGCGAGCAGTTTTTAGGCCAGCTTGAAGACCTCATCCCGCGCATGACGCCGCGGCCTAAGGCGCTCATCGTCAACTTCCCCTCGAATCCGACAACGGAAACAGTCGAACTACCGTTTCTGGCGCGCCTCGTCGAGCTTGCGCGGCAATACGGCTTCCATCTCATCCACGATCTCGCCTACGCA
>JASHPD010000063.1 GCA_030038315.1 Acidobacteriaceae bacterium | reverse complement strand
TGCAGATCGAGCGTGGTGTTGAGCGCGTCAGAGAGCCGGATGAGATAGGCGAGATCGGCGGGCTCGACGCGGATGTTGGCGGGATCGAGCCGCGCCGATGCGGCGGGACGGTAGTCGCCTTCAAATTCGTGAGCGGGGTGCGGTTCGTGGGGATCGGGCATCGCTGTCTTGCGCATCATAACCGATCATGCGGCGCCGAGCTCGTTCAGGATGGCTACGCTGGCCGATGCGCCGATGCGGTTGGCTCCGGCTTCGAGCATGGCTTTTGCGTCGGCGAGCGTGCGGATGCCGCCGGAGGCTTTGACGCCGCTTCGCGCGCCGGCTACGCCGCGCAGAAGGGCGACATCAGCCGGCGTTGCGCCGCCGGTGGAGAAGCCGGTGGAGGTTTTGAGGAAGTCGGCTCCGGATTGAATGGCAATTTCCGCGGCGCGGAGCTTTTCTTCGACGGTGAGCAGGCAGGTTTCGAGGATCACTTTGAGGATGGCGCCGTGATGGTGCGTCTCCGATGCGACGGAGTGGATGGTGTGCTCGACGGCGTGGTAGTTGCCGCTCTTGAGCTGGCCGATGGGGAGGACCATGTCGATTTCGCGCGCGCCGAGGCGCGTGAGCGCGGCGACCTCCTGCCGCAGCGTGGAGACGAGCGATGCGCCGAGTGGAAAGCCAACGACGGCGCCCACGGGAACGCCGGTTCCGCGCAGGATGGCTACGGCTGTCGAGGCCCACACCGGGTTAATCATGGCGCAGGCGAAGCCGTAGGTTGCGGCTTCGCTGCAGAGCTTTTCCACCTGCTCGCGCGTAGCGTCGGGCTTGAGCAGGGTGTGGTCGAAGACGGCGGCGAAGGCGCTGCGGCCGGCAAGCGCCTGCGCGGCAAAGCCGGCGGCGTCAAAGGTGCCGTGGTCAAACTCAAGGTCGGTTTCCGGGATGGATGAGCTGGTGACCATGCCGTTCTCCTTTCACTTTCGGGGCGCGAAAATCAGTACCCCGGGGTTTGAGTATAGAACCCGGCAGAGGCGCTGACCAAATTTCAAAATGGTTGCCTGGAGATGCGTTTTTGAGTGGGATTTTGAGCCTGTTTTATTTCGCCGGGATGCGGCTTTGAGGCTGCTATTTCGCGTCCGTTGGCTCGATATCCATGCGCACGATCAAGCCGCCGCGCAGGCGGTAGACGTGGCGCACGAATCCATCGAAGAGAAGATTGTGTTCGCGGTCATGCACCACCTGATGCACTTTGACTGCAAAGCGTCCGTCTTCGAGCTTGTGGATTTCAACCGGCTCCACGTGCGGGTCCAGCGCAGCCCACTGGCGCGTCCAGTAATCGCGCACGCCGTCCTGTCCATAGACGAAGCCGCCTTCCCAGCCGTTTGGCCACTCGACATCTTTCGTCATGCGCGCGAGCACGGCATCGAGGTTGCGCGCGTTGAAGTCGCGGTATGCGCCGCGAAGAATTTCATGCTCATCGTCCATGCGGACTCCTGTTACTCATTCCGGATGGTCGGAGGTCATCAGGCAGATGTCGGGCAGGTTGCGATAGCGCTCGGCGTAATCCATGCCGTAGCCGATGACGAAGAGATTGGGAATCCGGAAGCCGACGTAATCGGCTTCGATTTTTTCAATGCGCCGCGAGGGCTTGTCGAGCAGCGCGGCGATGCGCAGGGATTTGGGGCGATGCTGCAGGAAGATTTTGCGCAGGTAGGAGAGCGTGAGGCCGGTATCGAGAATGTCCTCGACGATGAGCACGTTTTTGCCTTCGATGGGGTGGTCGAGATCCTTGATGAGCTTGACCGCGCCTGATGTGTTTTGGCCTTTGCCGTAGCTGGAGACGGCCACGAAATCAAAGGTCGTATCGACCGTGATGGCGCGTGCCAGATCGGCCAGAAAAAGCGCCGCGCCTTTGAGCACGCCGACAAGGATGAGCTGCTCGCCGTTGAGGTCGCGCGTGACCTCGGCGCCGATTTCGGCAACGCGGTCGGCGATCTGCCGGCGGGTATAGAGAATTTCTAGGCCGCGATGTGCGGGCGAAACGGCGGTCGTCATGGGAACAGTATTGCGCGCAGGGTGGGGAATGGGGCAAGTAGGACGGGGAATTTTCGCGATGGTATGCGCGTGGGGCGCTTGCCGGCTAGTATCCTGGCTTAAATTCTGACTTTCACAGGGGCTAAAGCCATTTCGTAGTCTTCGGCACGGCTGAAGTCGTGCCCTGACACGAAACACGGGCAAGCTAAGATATTGTCGTTTGCCGCGCAAACGCAACCAAATGCGCGCTGCCGGGTCTATACTAAAAGACGATGTTTCCCGAGATTCCGCTTCCGTTCTGGCCGCACGCGATTCCCACCTTTGGGCTGATGCTGTGGCTGGCCGCCGTGATGGGCGGCGTGGTGATGGACCGCAGCTTCCGCCGCGCGAAGATTTCCGCCGATGCGATCGGCATGGTGATGGTGACGGTTGTCGCCGGCATTATCGGCGCCAAGCTGTGGCACATTCTGGACACGCCGGTGGAGTTCCGCGAGCAGGGCTGGAGCGTGCTGTGGGATTCGGCGGGCTTTGCGTGGTTCGGCGGGCTGGTTTTTGGGATTTCGGCGCTGATTCTGCAGGGGATTCGCGAAAAGATCGGCGCGTTGCGCGTGCTGGACCTGGCTGCGCCGGCGGAGGCGATCGGCTATGGCATTGGACGCATCGGGTGTTTTCTTTCGGGCGACGGCTGCTACGGGATTCCGACGAATCTGCCCTGGGGCATGAGCTTTCCGCATGGCATTGTGCCGACCTTTCAGCGTGTGCATCCGACGCCGCTCTATGAGCTTGGCGGCGCGCTGCTGATTGGCGCGTGGCTGTGGATGCGCGGCGGCAAGCAGCGGCCTGTGGGAACGATTCTTGGCGAGTATCTTGTGCTTACCGGCACGGCGCGGTTCCTGGTGGAGTTTATCCGGCGCAACCCCAAGGTGCTGTGGGGGCTCTCCAATGCGCAACTGGCCAGCGCGGGCAGCGTGATTGCCGGTGCGCTTCTGCTGTTGTGGCTCTCCACGCGCAAGGCCAGCGAGCCGGAGCAGGTTGTGGCGGCTGTTGAGAAGACGGCTTAGCCAGTCTTACTTCCCCTGATTCGGCGCTAAGGCTTTTCTGCGGAAACAAGTTGGGGCGTGGTCATTGACCATGCCGACTGCCTGCATCCATGCGTAAACAATCGTCGGGCCGACGAATTTGAAGCCGCGCTTTTTCAGCACTTTTGAAATCTCCTGCGAGAGCGGCGTTTGTGCCGGCAGCGGGCCTGTGTTTTGAATTGGCCTGCCGTTTACAAAGCTCCATGCGAATTTTGAGAAATCCTCGCCGGCTTTCTGCATCTCCAGATAAATTCGTGCGCCGTGAATGGTGGCTTCAATTTTGGCGCGTGAGCGGATGATCTCCGCGTTTTGAAGCAGGCGCTCGATGTCGCTTTCGTTGAAGCGCGCTACTTTGGCCGGGTCAAAGTTTTTGAAGGCTTTGCGGAAGGCTTCGCGCTTGCGCAGAATGGTGATCCACGACAGGCCGGCCTGAAAGCCTTCGAGCATCAGCATCTCCCAGAGCGCGCGGCCGTCGTGCTGCGGCACGCCCCATTCTTCGTCGTGATAGGCGCGGTAGAGCGGGTCGTTGCCGGCCGCGGAGCCAACCCAGGAACAGCGGATCAGATTCTTTTCGACCACGGTGCAAGTCCTTGTTTTGAGATTGTTGGTAGTGCACCAGTTTGAATTTGCTTTGTGTCAAGGCACGACTGGTAGGCCGGGGATTTATCCCCGGCCTACCAGAGCCGCAAAGGCCTGTGGGCTTTAGCCCCTGAAGTTCTCGATTCAAACGGGGACACTACTGGATTTTATATCCGCTTGAGAAATGCCAATGCTTCTTTGAATTGCGGGAACTGGCGCTCGTCGGCCTTGAAGGCCGCGGAGTGGACGCAGCGGCGCGTGCCGTTCATGCGCACGGGATGCTTGAGGTGCAGCATCTCGTGGTAGAGCAGATACTCGATGGCGTAGCGCGGGCTGGATGGGCGGTCAAAGACGCGGCTGACGACGATGGTGTTGTGCGCCGGGTCGTAGTGGCCGAGCGAGCGGCGGGCCATGTTCTCGCTCCAGGTGAGCTGCGGACGGCCGAGCAGGCCGCCGAAGAAACGCGCGTTGAGCGAGTCGAAGACCTCTTCAAGATGGTAGTAGCGGCCTTCGGGGCCGAGGTAGCGCTTGGCGCCGCGGTTGCCGCGGATCAGCTCCGTCTGGCGCATGACGGCGGCGGAGGTTGCGAAGCGCTTGTAACGGTGATTGTGCGCGGGGTCGATGGGCTTTTTGTAGAGCTTGGCGAGCAGAATGTGCGCGATGGCGCGCAGAACGGGCTCCGGCGCGCCTTCGAGCAGGTCCGAGAGGCTGACAAAGATATGGCCTTCGCGCAGACGGATGGTGGTGTTGAGCGAGACGAATTTGCGGAAGCGGATGGTAAACGGCGGCATCGGCGCGCGCGGGCGCAGCGCACGGTACTCCTGCTGAAAGATGGGAACGAGCTCAGAGGCCACCGGATCAAGGCTAGCAGAAAAGGGGGTCTTATTGGGGCTCTGCGCGCTGCTGGCCTTTGTCCTGCTTGTGGACGATGAAATAGGCGGTCTGCTCGTTGAGCAGCTCCTTGGCCTGGTCAATGAGGTCTTTGCTGCTATCGATGGCGTCTTCGCGGGAGATGTCAAAGGCGGTTTGATTGGGCAGGGCTTCGAGAATCGTCTGCCACCTGGGACAATCCTCGCTGAGCTGCTTGAGGGATTTGCGCATATCGGCTTTGCGGTCGCCGTACTGGTCGAGATTCGAGCCGAGCTCATCCATCAGGTTGGCAAAATCCTCAAGGTTGCTGTCCATCTGTCTGGTCCATGCGGCTGTCTGGGCGCGGGGGCCAAGGCTTTTGAGGGCATCGGCGCGCTGATTGAGGAATTTGGTGTAGAGCGAGATGCGCAGGTCGGGATCGACGCCCGCCTCGCGTATCTGCTCGATCTCATTTTCAGTGAGCGGGTCGTGCTGGTTGCGCTGCGCGAGGGCGGGCGCGGAAAAAAGAATGCCGAGGAAAAGCACGAAGAGGAAACGCATAGTGAAAAATCTTTGGCCGGCCGCAGCAGGCCGCGCGCAACGAGACAGGAGAGGACTCATTTCTGGAAGACGGCCATCATGGTCTGGTTCTGGGCCGCGTTAAGCTGGGCGAGCGTCTGCGCCATCAGCGGGCGGTCTTCGTCATCGGAGGAGTGCAGAAGCTCATTGAGCCGGAAGGCCGTCTGGCGCAGGATAATCTGCGCGTCCTTGAGCTTCTTGTCATTCACGGTTACGTCCGCCTGGATTTTATGCGTGATAGCCTGCGCCTGTGTGAGCAGAGCGGCTGCCTTGGCGATTTCGCCGCTGGCATATTGCTGCGCGCTGAACTCGATCATCTGGTGCACGAGCAGGGCATAGAGGAAGCATTGCTCGCGGGGCTTGGCCTGCGCGGCGCGGGCCTCCAGCGCGTCGATGCTTTGCTGGTCAGGTGGCGCGCTGTTGTCCAGCGACCCGGCAAACGCAGGAGCAGAGAACGAAACGAGGAGAATGAGTACGGCGGGTAAAGCACGCATGGCGAACCTCCGTGCTAAAGCAAATCCTGAGAAGGTGCGTCCTTATTCAGTACCGCCGAAGGTTGCCGCTCAAGGTTGCCGCTCCCGGATGGTCGCGTCAACTTGAGTATTCCGGCTTCGGCGTACAGCATCTCAGGATTGCTGCAAGCGGCATTCGACAACGAATTCCGACCCTGGCGAGCGATCGAGCTGCCGCCCTGACTCAGGAAGAGCGGCCGCAGGCGAAAGCGCGCGGCCGGAAACTATCCTTGGCCGGAGACTATAGGCCCTTTTTGCAAAATGTGCAAGTGGGAGCCTGGCGGCTGTGTTGATAAGATCGCGCGGATTCTATTTTTTGTCGAGGATAAGCAGCCGCTGGCGCGCTTGCCATTCCTGGTTTGGGAACTTGCCCTGCGCCGCTTGCAGAAAGCGATGGTAATAGTCGGCGGCGGATTTTTTGTTGTTCAGCGCATCGTAG
>JASHPD010000062.1 GCA_030038315.1 Acidobacteriaceae bacterium | reverse complement strand
GCTGCCGGCTTCCTGCTCAAGCGGCAGGACGCGCTGCTGGCTGCCCGAGGTGTCGAGCAGGATGCCGAGCGTAAGCGGCAGGTCGGTCTCCGCAGCGAAGTTCTTCCAGGTCTGCGGCTGCTTGTTTTCTTCCACAGTGCAGTCGTCTTTGGTCAGGTGCGGAACAAGCTCGCCGTCCTTGCCGATGACGGTGAAGTAGAGATCGACGAGGTTGACATTGAGGTGCAGCGTGGCAACGGGGGTCTGGTCCTCAGGCTGGGCCGGAGCGGTGCTCACCGGCGGCGCGTCGGGCGCGGGCGCAAGCTGCGCGCAGGCAACGCGGGCGAACAGAAGACCGGCCAGAAGGACAAAAAACCTTTTCATGGGCAACCCCATCGAGTTAGACGTGAGGAGTCTATGAAAAGCATAGCCTCCCGAGGGAATAGGGATTAGAAAAAGCGGCATCCGTGTTTCGAGTACGCAGTGATTTCGTTTTCAGCAAATCCTAATCCCTGATCCCTAATCCATGCTTCCATAAAACCACCCGCCGCGCCGCACGTCAGATACAATGAACATGCCTGCCTTTGTAGTTTTAGGGGAAGGCCCAGCCGCGGCCGGCGCACTGGCCGTGCGGAGGATTGAGAGACTCGTGAAGTTAGGATTGCAATGTGCGGCGCTGGCAGCGCTGATCACCCTCGCTCTGAATGCGCCGGTTTCGGCCCAGCAGCCGGTTCCGGACGCGCCCGCTCCGCAGGCTCCGCCGGTTACCAATGCAGCCGGCGGACCGATTACGCCCGGCGAAGGCGCGGGAACCGAGTCGGCCGTGACCGGCAACTCGAGCTCGACGGGCGCGGTGCAGGGTTCGGTTCCGCAACAGGCTGCGCCGGCCGCGCCGCCGCCTACGGGACCGCAGAACCCGCAGCCGACGCCCCCGAATATGCCGCCGATAGCCGACCTGGGACAGATTCTCCAGCTAAACGTGACCTATGTGGTGGTGCCGGTGACGGTGAAGGACTCGAAAGGCAAGGACGTGCCGGGCTTGCAGTGGCGCGATTTTCAGGTCTATGAAAACAACACCTTTGAGCCGCTGAAGGAGTTCTTTACCGACGCTGCGCCGCTGTCGATTGTCTACGTGGTGGACCAGAGCCTGCCGCGCGACGTGATGGCGCACGTGAATGACTCGCTGGGCGCGATCCAGGGCGGCCTGACGCCTTATGACGAGGTTGCCGTGCTGACCTATGGCAACGGCGTGCGCAACCAGTCGGGCGGATTTACCGGAGCGCAATCGGCGCGCGTGCCGTTCATCCTGTCGATGACCAAGTCGGCGGGCACGGAGCAGTTGAATGCGGTCAACGACGGGCCGTTCGCGAGCTGCAACATCCGCGAGAACGGCAACTGCGTGGACCCCAACCTGCAGGCCGGGCGGTCGGCAGGCAACGGTTACTTTATGACCATCCCCAAGGAGATTCACACCCTCAACGACGCGATTCTGGCAGCGGCCAAGCTGCTTTCCACGCGTCCCAGGGAGCGACGGCGCATTATTTACGTAATCTCCGACGGCAAGGAATACGGCAGCACGGCCAAGTACAAGGAGGTGTTGCAGTATCTGCAGACCAATCACATCCTGGTCTACGGCACGCTGGTGGGTGACGCGGCGCGCTGGGGCGAAGGACGCCTGAGCCGCTTCCATCTGCCCTTTTCGATGTATGACAACATGCTGGTGAAGTACACATTCCCGACCGGAGGAACGCTCGACTCCGAGAACGGCGTGAATGACATCGAAAAGAGTTATGAAGCGCTGGCGCGCGAGGCCCGGACGAAGTACACGCTGGTCTATGCAAGCCACGAGCCGCTCGTCGACGGCAAGTACCGCAAGATCGACGTGCGCGTGAACCGGCCGAACCTGGAAGTGGTTGCGCCGAATGGATATTATCCGGCGGCCTCGGATGCGGACACGCATTACTGAGGAACGACAGCAAAGCGAAAAAGTGAAAGGCCTGTGCAATGCGCACAGGCCTTTCGTGTCTGCGTAGAAGATTTCGTGAGGTCGCCGGAAACGGCTTACGCCTGCTTCTGCTCGCTCGGCGGCGCGGCAGGCGTGGCGTTCTGCTGCGCGGTGGTCGTGGGGGCGGGGTCGCTACCGCCTTTGAGGCCTTCCTTGAATCCCTTCAAGCCCTCGCCGAGGCCCTTGCCCAGCTCCGGCAGCCGCCTGGCGCCAAAAAGGAGAAACGCCACCACTAAAAGCACGATGATATGCCACGGCTGTAATAGATCGGTCATTGCTCTGCTCCTCTGCGCGCGGCAACACAGGCCAGCGCGCCTTGTACGGAATTATTGTCGCACAAGCGGTGGGGTTCGGGATTGCGAACCTGATTTCTGCATTGCCGCCGGGTGCCCTATCCTTCGCGTGCTGGGGCCCCCGCGAAACGAACTGTGCTTCGTGGGATGGTTGAGCGAAGGGTGGGATCGCAATCCCTCGTCACTGCCCACCGGTAAACTCGCGCAGCGCCGAGAGCTGGATGGCCGCCCTGACGATCACCTTGTTGCGGGTCTGGCTCACCTGGGCGGTTTTGAGCAGCTCCTTAAGCGCGGTGTTGGCGGGGTTGCCGGTGAGCGGGCCGGCGACAACACGCCCGAGTTCGACAAGCGAGCGCAGCGAGGATGCCTGGCTGGCCGCAACGCCCTCGCTCGGCGCAATCTCTTCGATCCGCACACGAAGAGCATTGGCAATCGGCAATCCGGGCGCAATGCTGGCGATGATCGTCGAGTCGGGGTGCAGCGGGAGATCGAGGCCAAGGACGTGAATTACGCCGCTCTCGCTGAATGGCAAGCCAATTTCCCCGATGCCCCACGCCAGCGCCAGCAGCGGCACATCATGATAATGCGCAGCGAGCAGTGACGAGTTCGAAAAGGGCAAAGCCGCCGTGCGATGGCGGTCGATCATGGAGTGGATCTTTTCCGTCGTCGGATAATTCGAGACGGCCAGCGTGTCGTAGC
>JASHPD010000061.1 GCA_030038315.1 Acidobacteriaceae bacterium | reverse complement strand
ACGGAAGCTGTCTGCGTGGCGAATCTGCTGGCGCAATGGGCTGCGGCTAAGGCGCTGCTCAATTACAACTATCGCGAGAGCCCGCAGGCCTGGTACCAGGTGGAGTGGACGCTTAGCTCCATCTCGCTTGGCTATTCCGTCGTGCAATCCGATCCGTCGATTCCTGCCGATCAGCGCAAGGAGATTTTGAAGTGGATGCACGATGTGACGACGTATATGTTCGATCAGGATCCGCACCCGGACGATCACGCGCGTGAGAATAACCATGCTTACTGGCGTGCGCTTTGTGCTGCGTCGGTCGGGATTCTTACGAATGACAATAAGCTCTACCATCGCGCGCTGGAGCAGTATGTGCGCGCGATTGGGCAGATGAATCCTGACGGCTCGCTGCCGCTTGAGATGGCGCGGCATGAAAACGCGCTGCACTATCAGAGCTTCGCGCTCACGCCGCTGGTGATGATCGCCGAGCTTGCCGCGCGGCAGGGCACGGACCTATACAGTGTTCGCGTGAATGGGCACACTATCGCGGATGCCGTGGATTTTCTTGTGCGCGCATCGGCGAACCTCGACCTGATGAAGCAGTACGCATCGGAGCCGCAAACTTTTTCGATCTTCTCCGGCAAAAGGCCGCCGGCGTGGCTGGAGTTCTGGGCGGCGCGGCATCCTGGCAAGCCGTGGGACATGCTGCTTACGCAGCCGCTTATCGATTCGACCATCGGCGGCGATACCACTCTCTATGCTGCGCCGGTGAAATAATGGCAGCTCTTCAGTCTGTAGGGCCTTCCCTCAGAGGCCAGACACTGCCTAAAGCCCGGAGATTTTTGCGACTTTGATTGCCGGGGATAAATCCCCGGCCTACCAGTCGTGCCCTGACACAAAGCAAGTTTAAGCTGAGACCACTACTCCAGTTTCTTTAGCTTGGCTTCGAGATCGGGCACGAAACTGGGCTGCGCATCGGGTTCGAGTTGTTGTTTGGCGAGATTGAGCGCGGCGGTGTAGGCGGTTCTCGCTTCGCCTTTCTGGTTGTTTGCCACGGCGGCGTCGCCGAGAGAGGTCTGCGCGTCGATCACGTTGGGATCAATGGCAACGGCATCGCGCGCGAGCGTTAACGCTTCCTGCGGCTTGTTGACTTCGAGGGCCATGATGGCGCGCTGCTCGCGGCTGAGCGCGGCGGCGTAACGCATGTCGAAGGTGCCGCGATAGACGAAGACGGCGTAATCGATGGATTCATCCGGCTTGAGGCTCTGGAAGCTGCGATAAGGGTTGAGCGCTTCGCTGGCCCACTCGCAGCCGCTCAGCTCGCCGGCGCTGATGAGCACGGCGCCGTGGATGACGGGCGGCGTAAGGTCCGGTCCGCCCCACGCGTAAGTGCCTTGCCAGAGCGTAGTGGCGTTGGGCAGGTGATGGCAGCGGATGCCGTAGGTTGCGGTGTCCACCTCGGGGTAAGCGAAGTAGGCGAACCAGCACTCTTCATTGGGGTGCGCATCCTGCCATTTCTTCACGGAGATCAACTGCTGCGCCCAGTCCACGTTGGCGTCGCTGAGCAGGTTGTGCAGGTTCTGCGGTCCGCCCCATGCTTCGTTGGCATAGGCCATGTCATTGGGGAAGACAGCGAGCGCGGAGACGATGTGCGCGGCAATGAGTACGCCGCAAACCCATGCCCATGTTTTGCTTTTTGCGCTCAGCGCTACAACGCTGCCGCCGACCAGGATTGCGGCCAGCGCGTAGAGCGGCAGAATGTGGCGCGAGCCGATGTTCATGCCGGAGAGCATGGCGATGGCGAGGTAAACGAACCACGGGATGAGAATGAAAGCCACTTCGCGCGGCTTGTTGAGGCGGCGCGTGAGGATGGCGAAGAAGCTGATGAGCACCAGCGCGAGCAGGCCCAGCGTGGTTTTGACGGCGATGACGATGGGGAAGTACCACCAGACGCCGTGCGCAAGCTGACGGCCAAGGATAAAGGTGGGGTAGAACTGCGCCATGCGCTTCACATCGACGAGGCCCATCAGGTAGGACTCGGGCAACAGATGCAGATGAGCGATGCCGAGCACGGCGGATTGCTCAAAAGGCGCGAGCGGCTTGACGTAATCGGCGAGCGGCGTGCTGAGCGCAAGGCCGGCGGGGCGTGCGGCGTAGCGGAAGCCGTAGAAGGCCCACAGCACTACGACGCCGAGGACGACAATCACAGCGAATGCTCCGGTGAGGCGCAGGGCGACGCGGCTGCGCGTGCCTTTTGCGGCGGTGAGGACTTCATACGCGATGAGCGCGACCAGCATGGGCGCGAAGAGAATGCCGGAATGTTTGGTGGCCAGCAGCAGGCCGGCTACGACGCCGGCGAGGATGAGCCGCGGGATGGTGGGCTGCTTTACGTAGCGGTAAAACGCATAGATGCTGGCGAGGAAGAAGAGCGTGACGCCCATGTCCGTGGTGACCAGTGCGGAGTGGGCCAGAAGGTTTGGATCAAAGACGGCAAGCAGCAGCGCGATGAGCGCGGCCGTTGTGCCGAACCACTCGCGCGCGGCGAAGAAGACTACGAGCGTAAGCCCGATCGCCAGCAGGCCCGCGGCCATCCTCATGCGAAAGACCAGCCGCTGCGAGTCGCCGTCATTGCGAGCGAGCCACTGGCGGCCGTCCTGGTAGGCCTCGATCTTGAAGTCGCGGTGCTGGTATGGCGGTATCCACATCTTTTCGCCGAGCAGGGGCAGCGTGGCCAGCAGCTTGGCCAATGGCGGATGCTCGGGGTTGAGGCCGAAGTCGGCGTTCTTCCACATCATGTAGCCGGCGAACATGTGGTCGTCTTCGTCCCAGGTGAGCGATTCGCGGTGAACGATAAAGATGAATTGCGCCGCCTGAAGAACGAGCAGAGTAACAACGGCGATCCAGACCCAGCGTTTGGAGAGGTTCATCGAGCGGCCCCATGGTCGAGAAGAATTCGAAAGATTTGCGATGAATCGTTTGAGCGTAGCGGAATTCTACAGAGCCTCGCGCACCTTTGGCACCGGTTCTGCGCGTTAAGAATCGTAAACACGTGCGCATTATCGGACTCATGCGTATCCGGGTTGTTACTCGGCAGATAGAAAAAGCTGACTTACACTGGAAAAGCTCTGGTTCTCTCCGCTCATGGATCCCATGCTGCGGAAACTGTACCTCATTTTTACGCTTGCAGCCTTCACCGCGACCTCCGCGTTTGCCACGCGGACGACGAGGTCGCACAGGCACACGCCTTCGCTCGTGCTTGCGCATCGGCGCGCGCACCGCTCAGGTGCGAATGCCAGCGCTGCGCGTCGTTCTGGAAAGAAGATGGGCGCGCGCACGGAGGCTCGACGGGCGGAAGCGAGCCGGACCGGAGCCAATCGGACTGGAATCAATCGCGCCGACCGTTCTGTGCATGGCAAAGCTGCCAGGGCCAGACTCACCAAGGCAGAGAAACTAAGGCTTGCGCGCGAAGAGCGTGTAACGAATCGTGCGGCCAAAGCGCGTGAGGCGAATGCTCCGCGCCTGCGGGAAGCGGTGTATACGAAAACGCCGGCTCCGGAAATGGCGCCGCGCCGCCGGGAGCTTGTTGAGAGTCCGCGTGCTGAGAGCCCTGATGCGAAACCCGAAGCGAAACCGAATACGAAGCTGATATCGCAGCCGGATCTGCGGCCGCATCTTGAAGACGCTTTGCTGAGCACGGCCAGGTTCCCGTCGATTCCGGAGTCGCGCAGCGCGGTGATGCCGCCGCCGCTCAAGGGCTCGCTGGAATCGCTGGAGCGGCAGAACGAGCGCAACGATGCGGAAGGCCTTGAGCGCATCCTCGATGAGAACGATCTGCGGGACCGCATTTCGGAAAAGCTGCTGGTGCCGGTGCCGGTTTCTTCGGCGCTGACGGTTGATCCGCATCTGCCCGAGACGCACCGCTACTGCCGGCCGTGGACGGCGACCTTTCTGAGCGATCTGGCGCACGCGCACGCACAGAGCTTTTCCGATCCGCTGGAAGTGACCTCGGCGGTGCGCCCCGCTTCTTATCAGAAGCAGTTGATAATGGTGAACGGCAACGCCACTGCCGCCGAGGGAGATATTGTGAGCCCGCATGAGACCGGCGCAACGATTGATATTGCCAAGAACGGCATGAGCCGCGCAGAGATTGCCTGGATGCGAGATCATCTGCAGGCGCTGCAGCTCAAAGGCAAGCTCGACGTGGAGGAGGAATTCCGCCAGTCCTGTTTCCACATTACCGTTTACACCTCTTACATGCAGCCCGCCGCGCCCGGCCGCAAGGTTCGCGCAGCCGGTGACCTGCAGGAGGCTTCAGATGGTTCGCCGCAATAGGTTGCCGCCATTGCGTTTGTGAGTTGCCTGGTAAGACCGGCGCGATGTTTCTGTAAAACTGCGGAAACATCGCGCCGTTTTCCTTTTTTCGTCTTGTTTTTCGGGGTACAATCGCTCTGCGCAATCTCCCCGAATCTTTTTCCATGAGGCAGACGATGAGCGACGCAACAGTTCAACCCGTGGCCGAACCCGCAGCCGGACTCTCGCAGTGGCAGCGTGTGGCCTGCACTTTCACCGCGCCGTCCAAGACCTTTAACGACATCAAGGCGGGCCGCAAAAGCTGGTGGCTGCCGTTCGTGATTTATAT
>JASHPD010000060.1 GCA_030038315.1 Acidobacteriaceae bacterium | reverse complement strand
GCGCTCATCTTCTGGACCGTGGAGACTTCGTCGGCGGCGAGCGCGCTGGGCGCGGCGATGGACACCTATACGGCGGGGCTGAATACGCCGGGCGCGCCGGCGGAGGCCGGCTTCTACAACTCGGCGGCGGAACGGTCGAAGGCGGCGAATGCGCAGTTTACGGATGTGGCCGGGAAGTATGGCTGGCTGCCGGCGGGCACCAAGGCGCACTACTTTGCCGGAATTACCTACGTGGACATGGGGCAGACGGCGAATGCCGAGAAAGAGCTGAAGACGGCGGCCGGCGCGTGGGACCGCAACACGGCGAACCTGGCGAAGCTGGCGCTGGCGCAGCTCTACCACCAGGAAGGGCGCGACAGCGAGGCGACGGATATTGTGAACGAGCTGATTGCGAAGCCTTCCGAGACGGTGACCAAGCCGGTGGCGCAGTTGGCGCTGGCCGATCTCTATGTGGCCGAGGGTAAGCAGGAGCAGGCGCGCGAGCTTTGGGCCAGGATCAAGGACTCCGACAAGGACGGCATGGCGGGGCAGATGGCGTCGCAGCGGCTTTCGGGGAAGTAAAGAGTAAAGACAGGGACTGGGGACTGGGGACTAAGGGACTGGGAAAGACTGGTGCTTAGTTCTGCTGATTGGTCCTGAATTTTGAGGGAAATTTTGTTGGGATGATCCCACCTTTGCGGGGCTGGCGCGTCGTGGAGGTGGGGTTTCCTGTTTTTGGGCTGCGCGCCAGCGGCGGGAATGTGGTATCCCATGTCTCCAAAACCGGGAGAGATGGGGCATCCGGCTTCCGTGATAGAGGCGGCTGCCTGAGAGCCGGGACACATGCGATGCCCGGTGCGGGTGAGCGAAATTGCGTTCCGGCGCGTCGGGTGCTTATATGAGCGCCGGTGTTATGGTGAATCCCGGAATGGTAAACCCCGGATGGATGGGGAGCGGCGGGAGCGCTGTGTTCGACGAGACGGAACGGATGAGTGAGGCGGCGCAGGCGGCGCTCGTGGATGAGCTGGCGGCACGGTACGCGACGACGCTGTATCGCGTGGCGTATTCAGTGATGCGGAATGCGGAGGACGCCGAGGACGCGGTGCAGGAGGCGTTTCTGCGCGTGCTGCGGCACCGCGATACGCTGGGCGAGGTGCGCGACCATCGCGTGTGGCTGATCCGGATTGTGTGGAACATTGTGCTGGACCGCAAGCGGCGGGCCAAGACGCGGCCGGAAACGGACGATGTGGCCGAGCTGGCGCGGGTTTTGCCGGCGAGCGGGCTGAACGCCGAGGAACGCGCGGCGGCGGCGCAACATCATGCGGGAATTCTGAAGCTGGTGGAGACGCTGCCGGAAAAAGAGCGCGAGGTGCTGGTTTTGTCGGCGTTTGACGAGCTTTCGAGCGTGGAGATTGCCGGCGTGCTGGGAATTACGGAATCGAGCGTGCGGTCGAGGCTCTTCCGGGCGCGGAACCTGATGGCGGAGCTGCTGGGACGGACGAGACATGACCGGCAGGGGAGTTTGCGATGAGCTGGGCGGAGCATGAAGGAACGGGACTGGGCGAGGCGGAGAAGACGCTGCGGGTGATTGCGGCGCTGCCGGCGCCGGATGGGCTTGCGGAGCGGGTGCAGGGACGGCTGCGCGAAGCGCCGAAAAGGGCGCGGGTGCTGAGCTGGCCGGGCACGGTAATGCGCAGCGCTCTGTGGCGTGGAGCGGCCGCGGCGGCGATTGTGTGCGTGGCCGCGGGCGGCGCGTGGGGCGTTTATCGGCAGGTGGCTCCGGCGATGGCGGCCCGGAATACTGCGCCGCAGGTGCGCGTGCGTCCGGAGGGCGGTTTTGCGAATGCCGGCGCGATGCGGACGCCGGATTCGGTGCTGAAGACGGAGGCTCCGAGACTGGAGGCTCCGCGGGTGGATGCGCAGAAGACGGCTGCGGCCGGCGCGCATCCGGACGCGCGTTTGACGAAGAAGGCAAAGCCGGCGGCGAAGAAGACGGATTCCAGCAAGTGATTCTGCTTCAGCTTTTCAGGCTTCGCGCAGGATGGCGCGGACGACGATGCCGAGCAGCGCGAGAACGACCGCCCCCCAGAAGGCCGGCCAGATGCCGAAAACGCGGAAGCCGCGGACCAGGCTCGAAGCGACGAGGATCATGATCGCGTTGATGACGAGCAGGAAGATGCCGAGCGTGAGGATGCTGATGGGGAAGGTGATGATCTTGAGGATCAGGCCGACGGTGGCGTTGAGCAGGCCGATGACCAGCGCGGCGACCAGCGCGGCGGTGAAGCTGCGGACCTCGAAGCCGGGGACCAGCTCGGCGGCGACGATGAGGGCGATGGCGCTCAAGAGCCATTGAACGATAAGCCTGAGCATAGGCGCGTTCTCCTTGTGGGCTATCTTACCCGATAAAAATCCTCCGGCTCTTTGTCCATGCGATGGAAAGAAGCTGTGCTCTCACAGAGCGGGGTGAAACGCTCTCCGCTTCCGGCTCACATTTCAGACAGCATCGTGTTCCATCCCCTGCCGGCGCATGGTTCTCTCTCCGGCTCACTCTCACTCTGCCCGGCAGTTGCTGCATGGAACCGGAAAGAAAGAGGAGAGAAATTATGGCCAAAGCAGTTGCCCCACTTACCGCAGGCGATCTTCGCAAAACCCTGCAGGCATCGAACGCGAAGTGGACCGTCGACGATCGCCTGGCAGACAGTGATCCCGTCAAAATCTATTCCACCGGAGGCGACCTGAGCAAAGCCGTTCTCGCCAGCAGCGTGGCTCGCATCGACATCACGCCTTACATCAGCAGCGTCACGTCCAACCCATTCCTGCGGCAACTCCGCATCGACCGCGGCCTGCTCACGATCGGCGACCTGCCGGTGGAGATGCAGAGCACGATCAACCTGACTTCGCCGGTTCTTGAGAAGCCCATCCTTGGGCCGGAGACGCTGCTGAGCGGGCAAGCGCCTGCCGCGAAGGCCGCGACGACAGCCGCAGCGCCGCCGGCACCGGCGACACCCGCGGCCGGAACCGGCAGCGGCGTGAGTTCTTCCGTGGACTGGCGCAACCGCTTCGGGTGGCCGTGGCTGACGAAGATCAAGGACCAGAATCCGTGCGAATCCTGCTGGGTGTTCAGCGCTGTGGGCGTGGTGGAGGCCATGACGCGCATTGAACACTCGATCTGGAGCCTGCGTTCGGAAGGCGACGTGCATGATGGGCTCGGCGCGCAGTGCAGCACGCTCGGCTGGCCCACGGACGCTTTCAACTGGATGAAGACGAATGGCGTGGCCGATCCGGGCTGCTGGCCGTATGAAACCACCAACCTGCCTTACAAGCCCACGGCCGACCGCGATGGCCGCACCGTGAAGCTGGCCGATTACGTGACGCTGAGCAACATCGACGACCAGAAGTCGTGGATCGACAATGTGGGACCGCTTTCGGCCTGCTTCACTTGTTATTACGACTTTATGGGCCTCGGTCCCAACTCCGGCGTTTACACGGTCAATCCCAAGTCGGGTGTTGCCGGCGGACACTGCATTGTCATTGTGGGATATGACGACAGCCTGCAGGCGTGGCTGGTGCGCAATTCCTGGGGCACAGGCTGGGGCATGGCGGGGTATTGCTGGTTCGGCTATGGGC
>JASHPD010000059.1 GCA_030038315.1 Acidobacteriaceae bacterium | reverse complement strand
AGTCCGGTCTGCGGGATCGGCACTGGCGTGCCCGGTCCGTTGAGAGCAATCAGTCCGGTCTGCGGGATCGGCACTGGCGTGCCCGGTCCGTTGAGAGCAATTAGTCCGGTCTGCGGGATCGGCACTGGCGTGCCCGGTCCGTTGAGAGCAATCAGTCCGGTCTGCGGGATCGGCACTGGCGTGCCCGGTCCGTTGAGAGCAATCAGTCCGGTCTGCGGGATCGGCACTGGCGTGCCCGGTCCGTTGAGAGCAATTAGTCCGGTCTGCGGGATCGGCACTGGCGTGCCCGGTCCGTTGAGAGCAATCAGTCCGGTCTGCGGGATCGGCACTGGCGTGCCCGGTCCGGCGGCAAAGGCGCCCGTGGCGACAAAAGCAAATGCAGCAGCAACAAAAGCAGAACGAACCTTCAGCGAAGCGGAAGTCATAGAAGAGAAACTCCTTTCAAGGGGCAACCTTGTACCCAAAGACTACGGCAGGGTTCTCGGGCGTTTCACTACAAAAGTAATAATATATTTACTCTTTGGTAACTAGTGTATGATTACTTAAGTGTCTTAATTTAGCACTGAATGAAAGCTCTTCATACGCGTTCTATCGGATGTGAAGCAGACTTCATTAGTTTCGAGTTTTCGCCCGGCAATGGCATTCGAGTCCGCATAAGCTCCATTCTCCGTTCCCCTCTGTATTCTGTATCCGGCAGGCGAGGCTGTCCACTGTGATTTTTGAACTGCGCTCGTGCTTCAACCGCGCCTATACTCCGGATCGTTATGCGGCCCTGCTGGCGCGGCTCAAAGAGCGTTGCGGCACGCCTATCGGTTTCCGCGTGGCGGAGACGCCGGTCTTCTTCGAGCTTTCCATGCTGGAAGAGATCGCCGAAGCGGGCGCGCGGCTGTGCCGAAGGCTGATAGAAGACCCGCTCTATCTGGCTGAGGCGCGCAAGGCCATTCCGGCCGGCTTTCGGGTTGGAGGGGAAACGCCGCGTCCGCATTTTCTTACCGCAGATTTCGCGCTGGTCCGGGGCGCAGGTGGCCGGCTTGTTCCGCGGCTTGTCGAAATGCAGGCTTTTCCTTCGATTTACGGGTTCCAGGCCGTTCTATGCGAAGCCTATCGCGAGACATTTTCGCTGGATCGAAAGTTGGGCACTTTTCTTTCCGGGCTCGACGAAAGCTCCTGCTGGAGCCTGCTGCGCGAAACCATTGTTGCCGGCCACGATCCGAAAACGGTGGTGCTGACCGAGGTCGATCCGCTGCACCAGAAGACCTTTCCCGACTTCGCGATCACGGCGCGCAAGCTGGGCATTGCGGTGGTGGACATTGCAGCGCTCGAGCCGGAGGGCCGCCGGCTGACCTATCGCGACGACAGAGGCCGCCGCATTCCGGTTACGCGGATCTACAACCGTGCGATCGCCGATGAGCTGATCGCGCGCAAAATCCGGCTTCCCTTTGATCTTGAGCGCGAATGGGAAGTGGAGTGGGCCGGCCATCCCAACTGGTACTTCCTGGTCAGCAAGTTCTCGATTCCGTTCCTTTCGCAGTCCGGGGCGCGGCCTGAAGCTCCCGCCGGCGCGCCGGATGCCGTCGTTCCGCCGGCGGTTTTTCTGAGCGATTTTCTCTCCGGTTCCGGCTCCAGTCCAGGGCGGGAACGGCTGGAAGCTGCCGGCGTCTCGCTGCCTGTCTCCGCGCCGGGCGCGGTCTACGCCAATCTGCTTCTGAAGCCGCTCTTCTCGTTTGCGGGCAAGGGGATACAGTTCGATCCCAGCCAGGCCGATCTGGAAGCGATTCCGCGGGAGCGCCGGGGGGAATACCTGCTCCAGCAGCGCATGAGCTTTGTTCCCACCGTGGAAACCCCGCACGGGCTCACGCAGGCGGAGATTCGCATCCTGTATCTCTGGCCGGATGCGGGAGTGCTGACTCCGGTACTCCCGCTTGTGCGGCTGGGGCGCGGGCGTATGATGGGCGTAGATTACAACCGCAATCAGGAATGGGTAGGCGCTTCGGCGGCGTTTTTTCGCCTGTCGCAATGAAGCCCTGTCGCAACGAGCTGAAAGCGGCGCGGCGGGAGCCGGGCGGGAACCATGCCGGCAGCGCTAACGTAAGGCCGGTGTGATTACCATTCTTGAAACTTTTGTGCCGTAGCTGTGAGTGGGAATCTCAGTTAGAGTGAAGAAAACGGGCCCTGACCATGAAAAGCACGCTCAAATCCGAAACTGCCTTTTTTGAGGAGGCCGGCATTCCGGCCGATCGGCCGCGGGATGTCCGTTGCGCGGTTCGCTTTCCTCTTGCGCTCCCGGTTGCCGTGGATCGAAACGGCGACTGGAAGCCCGCTGTTACCCGCAATATCTCCGCCAGCGGTGTCCTGTTTGAGACGGATTTACCGATCCCTGTCGGAGAATCGATCACATTCTTCATGCGTATGCCGGGTGCCATTCTGGGAACGTCGCAGGATGTTCTGGTCTATTGCCACGGGCGTGTGGTACGCTGCTCCATAAGTCATACTCTGCCGCAGGTTGCAGCTACAATTGACGATTATCAATTTGTAGAAGAGTAGCTGTGGGTGCGCATGGACGTGTGCGTTATGGAATTCTTGGACGACTCTCCAGAGACCGAGGCGTTAGCCTCTCAGGCAAAGCCGGGCCAGATCCGAATTATTCTTGCGGATTCGCAGGCGATTTATCGCGTCGGAATCCGCAAGATCTTCGCGCTGGAAGACGACCTGCGCGTTGTGGCGCAGGCTGATTCCCTGGACAGCCTGAAGGCTGCCGTGGAGCGCTTCCCGACCGACGTTGTCGTGCTGGAGGGCGCGCTGCTGGCCGGCTCGACGGACGCCATCCCGGAGCTGCTCAGGGTCGCGCCCGAGGCCAAGCTCATCATTCAGGCTCCGATCAGCGACGAAAGCTACACGGTGGAGCTTTACCGGCGCGGCGTGCGCGGCATCGTTTCCCGCTCCATTTCGCCGGACCTGCTGGTGCGCTGCGTGCACCGCATTGCCGCCGGCGAAACCTGGATCGACAACCAGTCGGTCAACTGGGTGATCGAGGCCTACCGCGCGCAGGCCGCGGCGCTGGTGAATCCGCGCACCCAGCCGCGCCTCTCGCCCAAGGAGCTTTCGATCATTGCCTGCATCACCCAGGGCAAGCGCAACAAGGAGATCGCCTACCAACTCGGCACCACCGAGCAGGTCATCAAGAACTACCTGCGCAAGATCTACGACAAGCTCGGCGTGAGCGACCGCCTGGAGCTGGCCCTCTATTGCCTGCACAACAAAATTCTTCCCGCTGAAAGCGAAGAAGAAGCCGCCGCAATCATCAAGGGCGCCACCCGCTAGAAGTTCCAGCGAAGCGGTTTTGCGTTCCAGGCGCAGCCTTGGCGGTATTTCCTGTCCATCCCACTTCAGGCCCACTTCAGGCCCGCTTCAGGCCCACTTCAGGCCCGCTTCAGAACGGTCCGAAGGCTCCTGTTGCGTAATAAAAATTGTTGTACCTGGGCGTAGCGGGGATGGGCTCGGCGGCGCGGGCGCGGGCGATGATTTTGCCGTTGCGCATAAGCTCGAATGCGGGCCCCGGGCCGGCGGCGATGGGCGTCTGCGCGTCTGTGCTGCCGGCGGGAAGATGCAGCGTGCGGGTTTGCGTGCCGAGGGTGACGCGCAGATCGGCGGCGGCGGTGAGGTTGGCGGTGATGTAGAGCGTGTCCGCGACCGGGCCGTACCGGTGCGCGACGGGCGGCTTGCCCGCGTCCGCGCTTTTGGGCTGCGTGCGATAGAAGTAGTAGACGGCGTCGCGGGTGATCGCGGGCTCGCGGCCGGTTTTGTACCACTGGATGAAAAATGGCAGCAGCGCGGAGGCTCCGGCGTGGGAGTGGAAGTAGCCGCGCGTGCCGAGAGGAATGCCGCTCGAGTCGAGGAAGTTGGCGCCGGGATATCGGTTGGGATCGTCGATGGGGCTGACGTAAGTGCCTTCGATGAAGTCGTTCCACGTAATGATCTCGACCCACTCGGGATGGCTGCGCTCGATCGCGTCCATCCAGAGCGCGCGCATTCCCGCGGCGCCGCTGTACTCGTAATAGCGGTTGGCGTTTGCGCCCCAGAACTGGAAGCAGATGGGCGCCATGTAGAGCTTGCCGGCGTGGTGGAGCGCCTGCGCGTAGGCGCGGGAGCTTTGCACGGTATCGAGACTGCCGCCGGAGCCGGGAACGCCGGCGATGCCCCAATAAAAAGCGCCGTCGATGGTGGAGCGCCACTGCGCAAGGTTCTTTTCAATGGCGTCGCGCGCCGGCGTTTCCCCGCCCCAGAAGAATGCCGGCAGAAGAAAAATTTTGAGCGGCGCATTGGAGGGGGGACCGGATGCGGCGGCCAGCGCGGAAGGCTCGACGTGCGTCGAGGGGTTGGCTCCGATGGCGAGATCGGCGCGGAGCTTCCGCCATGCGGCGGGGCCGAATTTGCCGCCCGCAAAGGTGGTGAGAACGGCTGCGCCCTTGTAGTGGAAGTAGACGGCCGAGTAGCGCGGATTGGAGGCGAAGCGGCGCATCATGTCTTCGGCGTCGGCGAGAGTGTTGCCGCAGCAGAAATCGGCCGAGAAGAAAAGTTTGAAGCCGGAGTGGAGACGCGCGGCGGCTTCAAACATCTGCGCGGCGTAACGGATGTAATAGGGCTGGTGAATCCATCCGCCGGCGTTGAGCGCGAAGCCGTCGATGCCCATGGCCTGCGCTTGAAGGATTTCGCGCTCGTAGGCGTCGATCTTCCGTTCCTGCGTGGGGTCGGTGTCGCCCTGGTAGTCCTGGTTGGTGAGCATGTAGTGGGCGAAGACCATGCGCTGCGCGCGCGCCGACGCAGGCGCAAGCAAAAGCAGCGCAAGCGCCAGCCGGAGTTTGGTCGAAACGGTCATTCGCAATGCGCGAGCTCTTTCATTCTCGCCGCAGGCAACGGCAATGAGCGAAAGAGCTCGATGACGAGCAGCGTATCACCGCAGCAGGAGCGTGGTTGCGCTCTGCGTGGCCGGAATGGTGAGCTGCACGGTGTTGTCTACGTGTTCCAGCTTCACGTTGCCTGCACCGCCTTCGATGCGCGCGGTTCCTTGCTTCGGCTGCCAGCCGTAAACAACCACGCGAATCGCCTTCCACCACGGCGTGTAGCTGCCTTCGCGCGCGGAGAGATCGATGCGCAGGCCGTCGGGCGTGAGCGCGCAGGTGAAGCTCTGCCGAAGATATTGGCCGCGCTTGTAGGCAAAGGTTTCGCCGTCGTCGGTGTAGAGCGAGCCGCGGCAGTCGGGGCCGGCGTAGACGCGCAGCTCGAGCGGCCCCTGCGGAGTTTCGCCGGTGCTCTGGACGAGCGGTTGCAGCGGCAGGATGGCTCCGGCGCGGACGTAAACCGGCAATGCGTCGAGCGCCGGATGCACGCTGGCGGTGAGCGGAACGAGATCGGCAGCCGATGCGGGCTGGTTGGGATCGGCCGGCGGATCGGCGGGCGGGTGCGGAATGCGCTCGCCGGTCCAGTAGTTGAACCACGCGGCGGTGGGAAACTCGACGGTGTAAGCATCCGGCGCTTCCGGATACGGCGAGGGCGCGATGAGCAGGTCGTGGCCGAGGAGAAATTCGTTGTCGGCTTCGAGGTCAAGCGGATGCTTGTCTGTCGCGGCGTCGGGATAATCGAGAAAGAGCGGGCGCATCATGGGAATGCCGGTGCGGGAAGTCTCCTCGGCCAGCGTGTAGAGATACGGCATAAGGCGGTAACGCTCTTCGATAAAGCGGCGGCGGATGGCTTCCTGGTCCGGCCCGCCGGGCGGGTTCAACGCCCACGGCTCCTGGTCGCCGCTGCCTTTTTCGCTGTGGTCGCGGTCGATGGGCTCGAAAGAAGCGACTTCGATCCACTTGGTGAGCAGGCCGGGCGTGGCTGTGCCGGCAAAGCCGCCTACATCCGCGCCGGCAAAGGAAAAGCCGCCAAGGCCGAGGCTCTTGAGCTGCGGGCCGGACTCGCGCAGGTGATTCCACGTGCTGGAGTCGTCGCCGGTCCACGTGGCGGCGTAGCGCTGGCCGCCTGCGTAGGTGGCGCGGGTGAGCACGAAGGGGCGCGCATCGGGACGGAGCTTGAGCAGGCCGTCGTAGGTGGCGCGCGAGTTTTCCATGCCGTAGACGTTGTGAATCTCAGCATGTGTCGCGGTGCGCGTGCGGAAGCCGGGTTCGTCGATGCGATGGACTACGTCCAGCGGCATGGTTCCGCCGGGACCGTTGAAGACCGACGGCTCGTTCATGTCGTTCCAGAAGCCGTCGAAGCCCATTGCGGTGAAGTTTTTGTAAAGCGTGCCCCACCAGGCGCGGGTTTGCCGGCGCGTGAAGTCGGGAAATACGGATGGGCCGGGCCAGACTTTGCCCACGTACTCCGAGCCGTCGGGATTATGCACGAACTCATCGCCGGCATGGCCGCTCGCGTAAGGCGCGTAATCCTCGCCGGGGGTGTAGGCGATGTGGAGATCGGTGATGGCGACGACGTGGAAGTGCATCCGGTGCAGCGTGGCCAGCGCGCCGGAGAGATCGGGGAAAGCCTTTTCATCCACGGTGAACGGACGATGCCGGTCCTGAAAATCGATGTCGAGATAGAGCGCGTCGGCGGGAATGCGGTCGGCGCGAAGACGGCGCGCGACTTCCATCAGGCGCGACTCCGGCGTGTAGGTGTAGCGCGACTGCTGGAACCCCAGCATCCAGCGCGGCGGAAGCGGCGGCTTGCCGGTGAGCCACGCGTAGTCTTCAAGGACTTCACGCGGCGTGGGGCCGGGAAAGATGTAGTAATCCACCGGACCGCCCGAAGCGCCGAAGGAGTAGCTCGTGGCGGACTCTTTGCCGAAGTCGAAGCTCGAACGATAGGTGTTGTCGAGAAAAAACCCAACAGCAATGCCCGCGCGGAAGGTCAGAAAGAAGGGAATGCTTTTGTAGAGCGGGTCGGTGGACTCCTGGAAGCGGTAGGCGTCGGTGTTCCACAGCGTGAAGGCGCGGTTGCGGCGGTCGCTTGGTCCCATTTTGTCGCCCAGGCCGAAGTAGTGCTCGTCGGCGGGCATGGCTTTGAGGATGCGGAAGGCCGATCCTTCAAAACGCAGCGGTGCGGAATCCTGCTGGAGGATTTTTCCGCTCAGATCGCGGACGGTGAGGCAGAGATTGCCGCGGTTGATCTCGACACGGAGCGATTGGGTGCGGAAGCCGATGGTTGCGGCGGAGTTTTCCGCGGTGACGGCGACGGATGCGGCGCGCGCGGCGGGCAGGACAGCCCAGGATGCGTCTTCAGACAAAGTTGCCGTAGCGGAGACGCGCACGCGCAGGATGCTGTCGCGCAGCGCGGTGATCTCTTCCACGCCGCCGGAGGCGGTGCTGATGCGGATGCCGTTACGCAGCGCAGTGAAGGAAGCAGCGGAGCCGAGCGTGTGCGGGCCGGTTGCGGAGGATTGAGCCGCAAGGCGAAAAGGGACGAAGCCGGTGGCGGACAGAACGAGAGCGAGTCCCGCACACCGCAGCATGAGAGATGCGCGCATGATTCCTGCTTTCAGGTCGATGAGATCCAAGCTCGATGCGAAAGACACTCGATGCAAAAGGCATGGGCAAAACGCGCCGGGCCGCATGAATGCTGCCCGGCGCGCCCGCTTTAGAAGTTGTACTTTGCCGAAACCTCCATCAGCCTGCGGCCCAGCTTCTGCGGCGCGAAGCCGAAGCCGGAGGCGGGACTATACTGCGCCGAGCCCAGCGTGGCCGTGGGCGAGGTATCGGAGAGCACCAGCGTAGTCTGCGAGGCGTAGCCCGTGCCGAAGCTGTTGAGCGGATGGTTGAGGAAGTTGAAGCCGGCGATGCGCAAGCTCAGGTTGCGTTCGCCGCCCATGCTGAAGCCTTTTTCGAGCGTCAAGTCGGAGTCGAAGTAGGCCGGCCCGTGCGCGTAGGGGAAGATGTACTGCCCGTTGGTGCCGAAATTCGGCAGGCGGAAGCAGGCTCCGTTGATGTACTGGTGGCTCTGGAGCCCCAGGCGCGGATCGCAGGTGAGCACCGGTTGCAGGCTCACGTCCGGCGTGCCCAGGACCACCTGGTTGCTGACGTTGATCGCATTGGCGCCGGTGTTTACCGTGCCTTCAAGGTAAAAGTCCGGCGAGAAGCTGACACCGGTCTGCATGTTGCCGCCGCTCTGGAGGTTGGTGATGCCGGAGATCAGCCAGCGGTTGATGAAGCCTCCCAGCAGGCGGCTGTCGGTGAACTTGCCGGTCTGGTAGGAGTAGGTTGCGTTGAAGATCTGGCTGCGGTCGAAGTTCATGGGCCCGTAGTTGTGGCGCAGGTCGAAGGGATCGACCGGCGCGGTGAAGTTGAAGTCCGCCGCGGAGCCGAGAATGCCGAGCGCCTTGGACCACGTATAGTTGGCGCCGAAGTGAAACCGGCCCACCTGCTTCTGCAGGATGGCCTGCAGCGCGTTGTAGTTGGCGTAGGTGTCATGGCGCGGCACGATGATCGATCCGTATTCCGGGTACGGCCGCACGTACTGCACGCTGGGCTCACCCGCGTAGCCTACCGTAGTGGAAAGCGCCGCAACCTGCTGCGGCGTGCAGGCCGAGGGATCGCAGTAGTCGTATCCGACGGCGTTGTTGATGGTGGTTGCGCTCTGCTGCGTGTAGAGCGTGCCCACGGGAATCGCGTTCACGTTGTTGAGCACTACCGACTGCGTGGTGCCGTTGTTCATCAGCGAGTTCGAGTTGTTGCCCACGTAAGAGATCTGCATGACGAGACTGCGCGGGAACTGCTGCGCAAGGCTCACGCTGTAGTTGTTGGTCACGGGAACCTTGTGGTCGGTGGGATCGAGGCCGTCGATCGAGGTCACCGCGGCCAGCGTCTCCGTGCCGCCGGCTTCGCCGTAAGTGGTCGGATTGAGTTGCAGCGAGCTGATGCCGGCCAGCGTGGCGTTGCCGAATCCGGCCAGCAGCAGGTCGCGCACGCCGCGCGACTCCTGGAATGCCGAGTCCACGTCGGTCTCGGCATCGTGCAGGCGATAGACGCCGAAGCCGCCGCGCAGCACCGTCTTGCCCGTGCCGAAGACATCCCACGCCACACCGACGCGCGGCGAGTACCACAGAGTGGCCGCGCCGGTGCCGGAGTTGGGAATGCTGCTGTCAAGCTGATGCCAGAGCAGGCCGGGCACAGGGTTGGTGGTGACATCGGCCGGGGTGGCGATGGTCGAAGGATTCCAGACCGCCGCGCCGATGCCGTGCGCATCGGTCCACGCGCCGATGTGCTCGAAGCGCAGGCCGTAGGTGAGCAGCAGGCGCGGATGCACGTGCCAGGTGTCCTGCGCGTAGAAGTCCGTATCCCAGAAGTAGACGTCCGTGCGCGGAAGAATGTTCTGCTGGCCGAAGTCCTGGATGTGGCCCTCGAAGAAATCGGCAAGCCAGTTGCCGCTGTTGTAGTGCGGCGTGGGATCGAAGGCCGGCGAGCCGTTGGAGTAGGTTCCGTCATAGCTGTAAAACACCGTGCCGGCCGAGCCGAAGTAGTAGTTCTGAATCGCGCCGTTGGTGTAGCCGTTGGTGATGTTCTGGTTGTTCGTCACGCGCTCGGAGAAGACGCCGAGCTTTACCGTGTGCTTGCCCCACTCTTTCGTCAGGTTGTCGCCCGCGTTCGGCTGGAACTTCTTGAGCGACGGCGAGCCGAAGGAGAAATCCGGCCACAAACCCAGCGGCAGTCCGCCTACCGAGGTGTAGGTCGAAAATTGCGGGTACTGCGTGCTGCCGTTGTTGAAAGCGCCCTGGTAGGGATAGTCTATGGCTTTGCTTTGCAGTGTGCTCAGCTCCCGCGGATCGAAGGCTTCATTGAAATACGTCAGCGCGCCGAAGACCTCGTTAGTCAGCGTGGGCGTAAAGACCGTTACATAATTCAATGCGGCGGAGTGTACATCGACATCGTTCAGCACGCCGTAGCCGGGCGTGTTGACCGCGCCCAGCACCGACGAGGCCGAAGGCGAGTAGTAGGGAATCTGCGGCTGGCCCTGCTTGCTTTGCTCGTAGCTGTAGCGTGCAAAGAAATGGTTGCGCGGGCTGATTGCATAGTCCACGCGGCCCGTGGCCTGAAAGATGTTGTTGTTGGTGAGATTTTCCGCCGTCCAGTTGAAGCCGTCGGTTCCGGTGGGCCCGGTCGGCAGCGGCAGCGTGCCGTTGATGAGCGCCATCGCGCCGGGATCGAGGTAGGACGCGATGTTGCCGTTAGTGAGCGGCGTTCCGTCGTCGCCCACGGTGGGCACCGGCGAGATGTCCGCGTACGTGCCGCTCGAATAATTCGGGCCGAGGTAGTTTTCGAGCGAGGCCTGGCTGAAGTCACCCTGCCGCATGGCCTGCGTAGGCACGAGCGCGTGCACAATGGAGCTCGAAACGCTGTCGTAAGCGTAGACATTGCGTTGCGCGTCATACTCCGCGCCGGCAAAGAAGGTCAGCTTGTGATGCAGGCCCGGAATCGGCCCGCTGATGGTCGCGCCGGGATAAACGTAGCGGTCGGGCGGACGCGCAATGCCGTTGAACTTGTCCAGCCAGTCGTTGGCGTTGAGCTGGTAGGTGCGCGCGTAGGTGTAAAGCGAGCCGTGATATTGCGCCGTGCCGGATTTGGTGACGCCGGTGATGACGACCGGGCCGTTCGATTGATCCGCGCCGAAGTTCGAGGTCTGCACCTGCACTTCGCTCACATACGAGTCGTTGATGTTCTGCAGGTTCGCGCCGAAGCTGCCGGCGTCGGTGAGGCTCGCGCCGTCCAGCTTGAGCGTGATGCCGGCCACGGGCGCGCCGTTTGAGGCGTAAGGCGTGGCC
>JASHPD010000058.1 GCA_030038315.1 Acidobacteriaceae bacterium | reverse complement strand
CTGTCATAGAGGTATTGGATGACGGTTTTTCCGTCATACAGCTTCCAGGTATACGGCACGTGATGGAAGAAGAGCAGCAGATTGTCCGGCGTCGTTGCGGCAATTTCGTACATCTTCGCCACTTCCGGCGGGTACTGCCCCGCATAGCCTGTTCCCGTGGCCACGCTGCGGTCCATGCCTACGCCTTCGTGATCTGCGCGGTGCCACTGGCCCCAGCCGTTGCGTTCGCTCGCTTCGATGTTCGGACCGTAGTGCGAGCCGGTAATGTCTGTCAGCGTCTGCAATCCCAGCGGCCCGGTGTAGCGCTCATACGCCGGCCACGACTGCATCAGCATCTTCGTCACCGTGCTCACCACATCCGGATCGCTGCCGATGGTCTGCCGCACCCACTCTTCGGCAATCGCGTCCGGTGCGAGATCGGGATTCCACGCGAGCCGCCCGAAGGCGTAGAGATTGGCAAGCGCGAGCGGCGAGCCGAGCCACGCCTGCTGGCCAATGCCCGCCACGCCAACCATGCCGCCCAGCGGCCGTGCAAAGCTCCTGCCGGAAAGAATCTCGCTCACCGGCGTCGCACGGGCTTGTCCCGAACTGCCTGGTGCGCGCAGGTCGAAATCGAGAACCCATTTCCACATCGGCGCAAGATAGACGAGATGACGCTGCTGGCCGGTGTACTCCTGCGTAATCTCCACTTCCATTGCCTGGCTGGTGTGCGGAATCCCCGCAAAGAGCGGCGAAACCGGCTCGCGCACCTGGAAGTCGATTGGGCCCTCCTTGGTCTGCACAATCACGTTCGCGTCGAACTTGCCGTCGAGCGGATGAAAGATGTCATACGCGGCCCGCGCACGGTCGGCCTTCGGATCGCGCCAGTCGAGATGATGGTTGTAAACAAAGGCGCGATACAGCACCACGCCGCCGTGCGGAGCCAACGCGCGCGCCAACACATTCGCCGCATCGGCAGGCGTGCGCCCGTAGCTCGAAGGCCCCGGCTGGCCTTCGGAATCGGCCTTTACTGTGAAGCCCGCGAAGTCCGGAATTCGCTTGTAAATCTCATTCACCTTCGCATTCCACCACGCAATTACCTTTGGATCGAGCGGATCGTACGTGCTCAAGCCGCCGATCTTCTCCGGGCTTGCGATATCCACGCTCAGCGCCACGCGCACGCCATACGGCCGCATCGCATCGGCAATCCGCGCAATTCCTTGCAGCATCTCCGGCTGAAGAAACGCGTCGGCATTGTTCACGTTGTTCAGATTGCAGCCGTTCACGCCGACGGAGGCCAGAAGCCGCGCATACTCGCTCACCGGAGCCAGGTTCTCGCGCACATGTCCGGCGTCAAAAAAGATGCTGCGGCCTGCGTAGCCGCGCTCGATCGAGCCGTCGGCGTTATCCCACTCGTCCACCCAGCGGATAGCCAGCTTCGGCGTCTCGTGCACTCCGGCAGCGGGTATATTCTGGCCCGTCGCCAGCATCCGCAGCAGCGCAAACGCGCCGTAGACAAGCCCCTGCTCCGTCGGCGCGGAGATCAGGATCGAATGCGGGCCCGGCTTTGTGACGCGCTCAATCGCAAAGCCCTCTTTTGCCGGCGCCCACTGCGCAGCCGCGCGCCATTCCGGACTCTGCTTCAGGTCGTTGTGAAAGGGAATCCCGCCATGCGGCAACGCAACAGACGGAGGCTTCTGCTCGCGCACCTCCGCATCGGTGCCCAGCACAATCGCATCCGGCGTAACCATCCGCGCCAGAACAATTTTTCCGATCAGCCCGGTCAGGCCGCGCTCCAGCTCGTCGCGCGCGACCAGCTCGACTGCGCCCTTGCCCAGTGTTACGACTCGCGTCGGCACATCCGGACGCTGCGGCAAATGGTTATATCGGAGCCAGGCCTCACCGGCCGTCTGCGCGCCGGCGGCCGTTGCGGCCACCAGCGCAAAAGAAACACCCCATCGTCCTACGCTTTTCATCGCAGGCCAATTTTACTTCTCTTACTGTGCCGCGTTCACCGTCAGCGCAATAGAAGTGGAGTGCGTCGTCGCTGTCACGCCGTTCGTCGACTGCGCCGTGATCTTTACCGTGTAAGTGCCGGCCGGCGTGGGCAGGTTACGCAGAGGCCCGTGATTGTAATAGTCGTAAAGCGGAGAGCAGGCCGTCGTGCCCAGCGTCGTCACCAGCGCCACGAGCGCCAGAAGGCTCAGCCGCCGCAGCCACGTCTTGCGTATTGAGAAGGCAAAACCCGCCAGTCCCAGCGCTCCGGGCAGCAGAATCGCCAGCGCCACACCGTTGCCCTTGCCATGCGCGTGCAGAGAAGCCGTAGCTCCATTCGAGCCCCCGGCCTGCGTCGTAACGACCATGTCGCTGGTTACAGCCGCCGTCGCGCCCGGCTCAATCTCCACATTCTCCGGCGTGAAGTTGCACGATGACTGGTCCGGGTTGCCGGAGCAGGAAACCGTCACGAACATCGGCGCCGTCAGCAGGCTCGAGTTCACCGGCGTCAGCGATACCACCGCATCGCCCGACTGCCCTTGCGTTACCGTCAGCGTGGCAGGACTGACGGAGACCTGAAAGTCCGGCGTGCCCGACGAAGACGCATCCGCCACTAGATTGGCCTGCGCCGAAGCTGACTGCGCGTGCGTCGCGTCGCCCTGGTAAACGGCCTGCACCGAGTGCGCGCCGCCGGCCAGGTCCACCGTGATCTCGGCCGCGCCGTTGGCGTTCAGCGCAGCACCGGCCAGCGGCTTGCCGTTGTCTTCCAGCGCTACCGCGCCCGTCGCCGGCTGCCCCGCGTTGTCCACCACGGAAACAGAGAAAGAGCCCTGCGTGTGCCCGTTCACAATGCGGCTCGTGGCCTCAAGCCTGGTCTGAGTAGCGGGCAAATCCGCCGCGGCCAGCACCGGCGCGGCCAGCGCCATGCCCGTTCCCACAACCAACGCAAGCCGCACACCGCGGCCGATCCAACTTCTCACGTGAACTTGCTCCACAATTCTCAAGAAAAATCCTGTACTTCGCCTCAATGGCCGAGTAAATCCATTGTATCGGACTGGCCGGGACTGGCCGTCCAGGCAACTGCGCCTTCGGCGCCCAGAGACCCGGGCAGGTGAAGATTAGACGCACCTGCCGCAAATCGGAAAGGTTGGCAATGGATCAGTTTGAATTGAGAACCACAGGGGCTAAAGCCCATATTTTTGATTGCACAGTTTTCGGCACGACTCAAGTCGTGCCCTGACACAAAGCAAATTCAAACTGAGACACTCCCAAAAGGTTCAGATCCTTTGTTCCATCTTTCATTTCCGTTACACTAACATCTGGCAGGAGGACCGGGCGGTCGCTGCCGGAAGCCGCGCAAGCAGATTCCGGGGGAGGAAAGTCCGAACTCCGCAGGGCAGTGTGCCGGATAACGTCCGGGACGCGGGCGTAAAGGCCCGTGGACGGCCAGTGCCACAGAAAACAAACCGCCCCAGCAAGTCCGGGGTAAGGGTGAAAAGGTGCGGTAAGAGCGCACCGCCGCTCGCGGTAACGCGGCGGGCAGGGTAAACCCCACACGGAGCAAGACCAAATAGGGAGGGACGTGCGCCCAGGCGAGCTATGGGCGTGCCCCGCATCGGCCCGATGCGGCAAGGCGGCTCGATAGCAAGCGCCGAAACCTCCGGGTAGGTCGCTGATGAGCGTCCGCGGCGACGCGGCGCCTAGAGGAATGACCGCATAAAACAGAATTCGGCTTACGAGTCCGACTGCCGAATGGAAATGACAGCCCCGGCCGGGCCATCCCCGCCGGGGCTGACCATTTTGTACTACGCGTACGGCGAACTGCGCCTGCGGCGCGGGACGCGGGCAGGAGATACTCAATTTTGGCTATCAGCGCCGGGCTCACATCTTGTTTTTGAGATATGGCATAGCAACCAGCCCCGCTATCATCAACCCATGCTACGCGTAAAACTTCTCGACCCCGCCGCCCACACACCCGCCGTTGCCCACCCCGGCGAGGACCTCGGCTACGACGTTTTTTCCCTCGAACCGGCAACCCTCCTGTCCAGAGAGACAAAAAAACTCCGCACCGGCATCGCGGTCGAAGCCCGCCATCCCGAAACCGGCGCGCCGCTGGGCTTGCTCGTCCGCGACCGCTCCTCGATGGCCGCCCGCGGCCTGGCCACGACCGGAGGCGTCATCGACGCCGGCTACCGCGGCGAAATTCTCATCCTGATGACCAACCTCACCGAGTCCTCTATCGTCCTCAGCGCCGGCGAAAAGATCGCACAGATGATTCCCGTTCCTGTTCTGACAGGTCCGGTCCATCCGGTCGAAAGCCTCGAAGACTCAGCCCGCGCTGAAAAAGGCTTTGGCAGTTCCGGACGCTAGACGCTTTGCCGATTTCTGCGCCGTTGAACGATCGAAAAGTAACCCCAGGTCCCAAAGAACGAGCCGACGCATCCGCTTAGCAGGTGGAGAGCTTCGTGGATGTAGTTCCACTGAAAAAGTTGATGAAGCGTATCGTGAATCATTCCATCCCCCGTGCGCCATCATACTTCGCAGGCGGGAGGATACAGAGGCAATCGGGCTGCCGATTCGACCGGCGAATGTGAAATCAGGAGACTTCCGCCCATCCCAACAGCCCGATTTTCCTCTATTCTTGTCAGGAGGCAGGGAACCGGCGTTCCACCGCGGCCGTACCAATCATCACACGGGTCAGCACACGGGGAAGTCCGCAGACCGGAAAAGCGAAGCTGGGTAACGGGGCCGGAAAGCATAATCATGCAATGGCTTGAAGCATTTCGACTGGCGCTGCAATCTTTGTGGGCCAACAAGCTGCGCTCGCTGTTGACGCTCATCGGCGTCATCATTGGCGTCTCGTCGGTCATCACGGTGGTCACGCTCACCAACGGCGCAAAGATGTTCGTCACCTCCAAGCTCAACACCTATGGCGCGGCCACCGTCACCGTCAGCAAAATGCCGCAGACCTTTATGACCATCCAGGAGTGGCTGGAGTTCCAGAAGCGCCGCGACGTCACCTACGACGATTACAAAGCCGTCCTTGAGCGCTGCACCCTGTGCGCCTCAGTCGGCGCTCAGCGCACCTCCACCGGCAGCGTCGTCTACGGCACGCAGAGCACCACCGACTCGACCATCGACGGCTGGACCTGGACCATGCCCGCCATCTCCAACCAGAACATTACCCTCGGCCGCAGCTTCACGCAGGTCGAAGACGAGCACGCTTCCCATGTCGCCATCGTCGGCGCGGACATCGTCAACAACATGCTCGGCCCCGGCGATCCCCTCGGCAAGGAGATCCGCGTCGATGGCTCGCCCTACACCGTCATCGGCGTGGGCGAAGCCAAGGGCAAGATGTTCGGCAACAGCATGGACAACTGGGTCGCCGTTCCGCTCACCGCCTACCTGCACGAGTACGGCGAGCACGCCACCATGACCATCTACGCCGATGCCGGCTCCGGCGGCGCGGTGCTTGAAAACGTCGAAGACCAGCTCCGCACCATCATGCGCGTCCAGCGCCATCTCAAGCCGGGCCAGGCGGACACGTTCAACATCGACGCCAGCGACACCTTCCAGAACATCTTCAGCCAGGTGTTCAACGACTTCAGCGCGGTCGTCGCCTCCATCGCCTCCATCTCGCTCGTCGTCGGCGGCATCGTGATTATGAACATCATGCTGGTCGCCGTCACCGAGCGCACCCGCGAGATCGGCGTACGCAAGGCGATCGGCGCCAAGCGCAACGACATCCTGCTCCAGTTCCTTATCGAGTCCGCCACGCTCTCGCTCATCGGCGGCATCATCGGCGTCATCGGCGGCATTGTTCTCGCCAAGGTCATCACGCTGGCTGTCGCTTTTCCTCTGGTGATCGAGTTCTGGTCCATCGTCGTCAGTCTCTTCGTCGCCACCGCGGTCGGGCTCTTTTTCGGCATCTATCCCGCATATAAAGCCGCGCAGCTCGATCCCATCGTTGCGCTGAGGGCCGAGCTATGAGAATCACCGACTCGAAAGAAGCTGTCAAGCTCGCGCTCGACACGCTGCGCAAAAACAAGCTGCGCTCCGGCCTCACCATTCTCGGCATCGCCATCGGCATCTCGACGGTCATTCTCATTTCGTCGGCCATCAACGGCCTCAATACAAATATTGCGGACTTCGTCAACACGCTCGGCACCAACGTGCTCTGGGTCTATCACTACGACCCCTTCGGCAATCGCCCCACCACCGAGGAGCTCAACCGCAAAAAGCTCACCTATGACGACGCGCTCGCCATCCGCGAGCTTCCTTACGTCGTCACCGTTGACCCCGAGCTGACTTACCAGAACTTCCAGACCGGCCTGGGCAATGTCTCCGTGAAAGCGGGCACGCATAAAATCTCCAACACCATCCTTCAGGGCAATACCTCCGCGATAAAGGACGTACAGCAGGTCAATCTCACCGCCGGCCGCATGTGGACTGACGCCGAAGAGAAGCGCGCAGCCGACGTCACCGTCCTCGGCCACGACTCCGCCGAAGATTTATTTCCGGACTCGAACCCCATCGGCCAGGACGTGGATATCGAGGGTGATATCTTCACCGTAATCGGCGTGCTCGACAAGCTGCCGCAGGCCTTCGGCAGCGGCCGCGACACGCGGGACAACGCTGCTTACTTCCCGCTTAAAACCTTTCACAAGATTCATCCCGAGATTACGGACTACTGGCTCGTCGTCAAATACGACACTCCCAGCCACAAGGCCATCGTTACGGAAGAAGTTCGAGATCTTCTCCGCGTCCGCCGCGGCCTGCACGTGCAGCAGGATGACAACTTCTATATCACCGGGCCGGATTTCCTGACCCAGTTCTGGAACCAGCTCACCGGCGGGCTCTTTCTCTTCATGATCGCGGTTTCGAGCGTCGGCCTCATGGTCGGTGGCGTGGGCGTGATGAACATCATGCTCGTCAGTGTCACCGAGCGCACGCGCGAGATCGGCGTTCGGAAAGCCATCGGCGCGACGAAGAAAAATATCCTGCTGCAATTCACGCTGGAAGCCATTACGCTCTGCATCGTCGGCGGCGCCATCGGCATTCTCGCCGGCGCGCTCTTCACGCTCATCCTGCACTTCGCCGTGCCGTTCCTGCACGCCGCGCTCTCGGCCACGTGGGTCGGAATTTCCTTCGCCGTGGCGGCAATGATCGGCCTGGTCTTCGGCATTTACCCCGCATGGAAGGCCGCGAGCCTCGATCCCATCGAAGCGTTGCGATACGAGTAAGGCAGGGACTCAGAGACTGTGCTGTGATTGTTGCCTTGCGGCGAAAAGCTGCAAGGATGACAGGACCTTGTATTCCGGAAAATGCCTTAAACGGCAGCCACTGTCCCTTGCGGGGTGTGCAGAAGGGGCGGCGCGGTGGATTTTCGCACCACGAATTTCGGATACACCATGATAGTGGCGGGCTGAGGGTGCGGTGTCTCGTTGCGAATCAGGCCAAGCAAGGTGCTCGCCGCTGTCTGGCCCATATCCCGCATGGGCTGATGAACTGTGGTGAGAGGAGGATTGTAGGTGGAAGCGGACAGCACATCGTCGAATCCAACCACCGAAATGTCTTTGGGGACACGCAGGCCGGCCTCGCGCAAGGCCAGAATGGCCCCCATGGCGGTGACGTCATTGAATGCAAAGAGGGCGGTGAAGGGCTGCCTGGTCTCGATCAGTTGGCGGGTCACTTCCACGCCGGGCCCAGGTCCGGCATCCATGCTCTGGAGCTGCGCCACCAGCTCCGGCTGGATAACGATATCCAGGGACTTTGCCTCTTGCACGATCGCACGCCATCTTCGGTTGGTGTCGGAGCTGAATTTCTGTCCCTTGATAAAGGCGATGCGCTTATGCCCAAGCGATTTGAGATGCGAAAGAGCCATGTGCGCGGCACGGCCGTGGTCGAGCTCTATGTTGATGATCCCTTCACGATGCTGATGGCCTGAAACCGAGACGACGGGCACCGGAAGATCTTCCTCAATGATGGTATCGACCGCGATAATGCCTTCCACGGCACGCGCCAGCATCATGCGCGGATACCCCTTGAGCAGATCGGCACGGTGCCTGTGACTGACAACAAAGTAGAAAAAGCCGTCCTTCAGCAATTCGTCCTCAATGCCGCCGAGCACGGCGGTGGAATAGCCCTCGCTGATCTCCGGTACGATCACGCCCACGGTGTAGCTCCGCCTCTGGCGCAAACTGCGGGCCACAGTGTTGGCCGTGTAACCGTGCACGGCAGCGGCATGAAGCACGCGGTCCTGCGTTTCCCGCGCGATACGGAACTTATCCCCCTCCCCGTTGATGACGCGGGAGACGGTGGACTGAGAGAGCTTGAGAATGCCCGACAGTTCTTTCAGGCTTGTTGACTTCAGGAATCGTTTGGCCATACCGGCGATGAATGCAAGCGATGGGGTTCACAAAGGAACGCTCGCCAACTCTGCATCTTTCTCCTTCATTCTCTCGATCTCACTATGGTTGCACGCCATATTGGCGCTGTGAAAGCCTGCCAGTTGCATGGCGCGCCGGCACTCGCGGTTGCGCATGAAGACGTGCCATACAAAACCGCTGCGCAGGTTTTCCGCCATCAGCACGGAAATGCCCTGATCGATGCCCAGCACATCCGGGTCATACCAGCCGGCGGCGGGATGGAATGCGTCGATGAAGCCGTACCGGCCCCAGGCCCGCTGGCCCCATTTCGATCGCATGGCGCGCAGGACAGCCAGGCAATCCGCCGGAAGGAATGGAAGC
>JASHPD010000057.1 GCA_030038315.1 Acidobacteriaceae bacterium | reverse complement strand
CCTGCTGCTTTCGCGCTCCGTAATGTACGGTGCCCTGGCGTTGCTTCTTGGTTGCACTCTTCGTTTTTATTGGACTACTACCGGAGTGCCCGATACGCGGCACGCCATCCTTGTCATCCTGGTCCCCGTCGCGGCATTCATCGGCATCGTCTGCGTCCTCTGCCCGGCCGTCGAAATCTTCTCTACCATTCTATCGTTCGTGCGGACTTCCGACGGGCCATCGGGGTGGCCAAAATACCTGGCTCGCTTCCTGTACCCAGCTTTAGAGTTTACTCTGCTGCTGGTAATCGTCCGGCCTGTGCAGTGGGCGCTGCACCGCAACGGCAGAACGCTCGACGACGATATTCAAACTGTGGAGCGACTCTCCTGGTCATGGATAAATTTCCTGAAGGGATTGGTATTCCTCACCGTTAGGCAGCCGTGGCGGAATCACAGGCCGCTGCTGAAGTGGCCTATTGTCGTCGTAGGCTGGTCGATCCGTATCGCGTGTCTTGCGCTCGTGGCTTTTGCGCTGTTCAAGATGGTCATTCCATCTTCCGGCCTCGATGCGATGAACAAAGTCCTAGGCGTGTTTTTTGTCTCCCTTGCGAACCTTCTATGGGGCTTCTTTTCCGCCATCCAGGCAAGATCCGTGGAGCTCAAAACCGCGCCGAATCGGGGCATTTTACTTTCCGGCCGCAACGCACTCTTTCCTGTCTTATTCGATCTCGTTCTGGGTTGCGCCATAGGCGCCATAGAGCTGTGGCAGCCAAGATACATCGACGATTATGGCCTTGGGTACATAGTCACCGTCTTCATCTTTGCCGGCGTGCTGGCCTGGGGATGGTTTGGCGGCATGGACTTCCTGGCTCACTACTGCCTCCGTTTCGTGCTTTGGTGCTGCGGCTACGCTCCTCTCTACTATGTCCGCTTCCTTAATTACGCCGCGACCGAGCTGGGCTTTCTGCAAAAGGTGGGCGGCGGCTATGTCTTCATGCACCGCTACCTTCTGGAATACTTTGCCGGTTCCGAGCAGGCTCCGCACGGCGCCGCGGGCGTAATCGCGGATGGGCCCAGCGCCTTCTATTGAGCTTTTGCAGATTCCAGCTCCGGGTTTCCGCAGAGTCTTCTCTCAGCAGACGCTGCCGTGCAAAAAAGTGATTGGCGAGGGCCATCCCCATGCCGCATCAGCAGAACCCATAGAGGGTATGCTTGTACCCATTGAGATGGAACTCCGCCGGAGGATTGGGCGATGCGCATTCGAAGCGTGGGCCATGCGGTATTTGCAGCGACCATGATCGTCCTCGGAATCATGGGCCTGATCCAGGGCGACTTCGACCCGGTATGGGACCCGGTACTCAAGGGTGTGCCCGGACGCGAGATACTGGTCTATCTGTGCGCTCTTATCTCGCTGGCATCCGGCACAGGCCTGCTCTGGCAGCGCACAGCCGCTCTCGCTGCCCGCGTGCTGCTCGCCTCTCAGTTGCTTTGGTTGCTGCTGTTGAGAGTGCCAGGCGTCTTCCTCTCGTTCACGGTGGATTATTGGTGGGCAGCCTGCATGACCGCGGTGATGGTGGCGGGTGCCTGGGTATTGTATGCCTGGTTCGCCGCCGACTGGGACAGGCGTCGCCTCGCTTTCGCCACCGGCAACAACGGCTTGCGCATCGCGAGGGCGCTCTACGGCCTGGCTTTGATTCCCTTCGGCATCTCCCATTTTATCTATCTCAAGCACACTGCCGACCTGGTGCCGGGCTGGCTGCCCTGGCATGTAGCCTGGGCGTATATCACTGGCTGGGCCTTCATCGCGGCTGGCGTGGCGTTGCTCGCTGGTGTGTGTGTACGGCTTGCAGCTGTGCTCTCGGCAGTTGAAATCGGCATGTTCCTGCTGCTGGTATGGGTGCCCATCGTAGCGGCAGGCTCCAAGGACGCCTTCCAATGGAGCGAGACCGTTGTCTCTCTGGCGCTGTTGGCCAGTGCCTGGGTGGTGGCGGATTCCTGCACCGGCATGACCTGGCTCGTCCTAGGCAAGCGCTAAGGTAACGCTCGATGAGTGCTAAGCCCTTCCATGAGAAGGCCGGTCTGTGTCAAGGGTTATTATGGATATTCTCCTTGTCCGACCTGTTCTCACCACTGCCGTCGAGCTTAAGCTGTCGTCCCCCTTCCATCCGCACTCGTTGTGAACGACTCATGCGCTCGGTGCACACTGGGTGTTCTCGATACAGTCGGCGCTGCCAACTGATCGCCAGTAAGCTGCCCATCTACGAGTTGAGTGGGGAAATCGAAGCCGACGAGAGCTACTTCGGTGGACATCGCAAGGGCAAGCGTGGCCGTGGCGCAGCAGGTAAGATTGCTGTTTTTGGGCTGTTGAAGCGGGGCGGCAAGGTCTACACGGCGGTGATCCTCAACGCCAGAACGAAGACACTCCTGCCGATTATCCAGGAGCAGGCGCGGCCGGACTCCATCGTTTCTACCAATAGCTTGAGCGCCTACAACGCACTCGACGTAAGTGAGTTCCACCACCTCAGAATCAACCATGCAGAGTTGTTCGCCGACCGCAAAAATCACATCAACGGAATCGAGAACTTCTGGAACCAGGCTAAGCGCCATCTGCGCCGTTTCAATGGCATTCAACAAGACAGCTTCTACTGGTTCCTCAAGGAATGCGAATGGCGCTTCAATGGAGATAACCACAAACAACTGCTAAACCAGCTTAAACAATGGTATAAAACCGCTAAACACTAATCCTTAGCTACTTCAGCCCCAAACTTAACCGCGGCCAGTTCCCTGTTGCGCAGCTCCGCCAGGCGCGTCGTTTCCAGCTCTCCACGATAGAACATATTGAATGTGTCAAACGGGATCAGCCGCTTGCCATCAGGGTGCGCAATATGAATGCAGCTCTTCTTCACACTGCGCACGTCAAAGGCTTCCGCATCGATGAACTGCACAATCAAAATCCGGAAGAGGTTCTTATAACCAAGATCCTTCGGAATCAGCACCTTCGGCAGGCAGCACAACAAATCCTTCAGCGTCGAGGCCTGTGAGCTGGGCGAGTGGTTCGTGGCGAACAGCTTGAAAAGCTGTTCCCGCAGCCCCGATTCCTGCTCATAGACAATCGTGTTTCGCGCACCGTCAATCAGCACCTCAGGCGGAACCATCCCGGTAAGCGGAACCGTCCTGCCGCTCAGCTTCAGCGCATACGCCATCGCCAGCGCGTCCGGATGGCATGGCACCGGAATCAAATCTTCCGGCCGAAAGACATCCGTCTGCTCCAGAATCCGCCGCCGCACCTCGGTCAGTGTCAGCCTGTGCCGCGCCGAATCAAACCCCTGCACACGCCCAGCCTGCTGCACAGGCTGAAAGGTCACTCCGCGCACCGCCGGCTGCTTCAGCGCAAACTCCACAATCACGCCAAGCTCGCCGTCATTCACTCCGCGCTCCACCGTCACAACCAGCGTCGTTGAAATGCCCAGCTTGTTCAGCCGCTCCAGCGCCTTCTGGCGAATGCCGCGCAGGTCCGCGCCACGCAACTGCATTAGCGGCTCGCGCTGGAGCGAGTCGAATTGCAGATAGACCTCAAACTGCGGCATAAAATCCGCAAGCCGCCGCGCAAACTCCTCGTCTTGTGATATCCGGATGCCATTGGTATTCACCATCAGGTGCCGGATGGGCCGTTCCTTGCACATCTCTAGCACACGAAAAAAATCCGGATGCAAGGTCGGCTCACCGCCCGAAATCTGCACCACGTCCGGCTGCTTTTCGTTCCGCACCACGCAGTCCAGCATCGCCTCAATCTGCGCAAGCGTGCGAAACTCCGTGCGATGCTGCCCACTGCCCGCATAGCAGATCGGGCAGGTCAGATTGCACGCATCGCAAATCTCCACCAGGGTCAGGCAGCTATGCTGCTCATGGTCCGGACAAAGCCCGCAATCGTACGGGCAGCCGTATTTGATGGGCGTGTTGTAGACCATCGGCTGCTCCGGCGTCTTGATGAACACCTCGCGCGAGCGCCGGTAGTAGTCCACGTCATCCGCCACCAGCACGCGCTCATGCCCATGCCGCGGACAGCGCTTCAGCATCCAGACCTTGTCATCTTCAAAGACAATCTTCGCGTCCACCCGCGCATAGCACGTCGAGCAGATCGAGATCGCCACGTCATAAAACAAGTAAGGCCGCAGCTTGTCAGTCATGATCCCCCTTAGGCCGTCCGATTTTGCTGATGATGTATGAAACGAACATCGCCAGCAGTGCAATCCCCGTCATCAGCGCGAGAAATGCCTCAAGGAACATGTACCCCATGCTCGGGCCAAACTCCTCATTGCCGCTCGGCTTGATATGAAAAGCAGTCTGGAAAGAGCCCACAATGGATGGCGTCCCAAAGCAAAGCCCAATCTGCAAGATCAGCAGTGCAGAGAGAACCGTAACCGCCTTGGCTCTGCCGCTCCTGTTCCGCCACCATTCCCGAAAACTCATCGTACCCACCCGTCATTTCTTTTCATGGTCGGAGTCATCGAACAGCTTTTGCGGATCATCGCTTTTGCCAAAATTGCCCAGCGCCTTTGAAATAAACCAGAGAATTGTCATGATGACCAGTCCAACAGCAGACAGAAGGATAGCCGCAAGTTCAAGAAAACCCAGAAAAATCAGCGGCGTGGCCGAACCGTTTGCCGGCCCAAGGGAAGAAAGCCAAGCCGTCAGGCCACACAAGCCGATCGAAATGCCAAGCACACTCGCCAGAACGGCAATGATTTTCGGAAAATTCAACCGTTCAAGCGGATGCGGCATCTTCCTGAGCTCCCCAATCCATCAGGCTCGAAATACCAAGCACACACAACCCAGCCAGGCACGCCCATTGAATCACATTCATGCCTGCAACCAGCGGCTGCGGCTTGAGGAAATCAATCACCACGCGCCAGGCAAGATACGCTGCGAGGAAGATGCGGAAGCGGGCGCCTTCCGGCAGCCGGGCAGGACGGCTGATGACAAAACCCAGCAGCGTGAGGAAGAGAATTTCATACGCCTGCGTGGGATGACGGCCGATGTGATCGCCAAAATCGACCGCCCATGGCAGCGTGGTTGGCTTGCCGTAGGTATCGTCCGCCAAACCCGCGATCAGGCATCCAACACGGCCCACAGCAATCCCCACGCACAGCGGCAACGCAAACAAATCACCCGTGCGTCGGCGAATTTCCGTCACGCGCTTCGCCGCCTCCACGCCCAGCCATCCGCCCAAGAGCCCGCCGACAATTGTCTTGCCGCCCGGCGCAATCAGCAGCGCAAGAAAATGCCCCGTCTTCCACGCCGACACAACCGCTGGCCACTGCTCGGCGAGTCCCAGCACGCGGCTCCCCACCAGCGCGCCCACTGCCGCCGCCGCAATCACATTCCATCGCGCCGACTCAGCAATAACATCCCCTTGCCGCGAGCGAAGGAACCGAAAGACGGCATAACCAGCGGCATATGCAAGGATTTCAAAGACCGGATGCCACGCCGGATGCGAGCCGATAGGAAGCATGGCGGCAGTATAGCCGCCGCATCTGAACCATCGCTGCGATACCATACATCCAATAGGCAAGCGTGCGCCATGACTCCAACTCTCCCAACCAGAACCCCGCGCATCACCCGCGCCAGGCGCACCGCAATCCTTAAAGCGCTGGCCGACCCGCGCCGCTTCGAGCTGCTGGAACAGATCGCCAAAGCCGGCTGTCCCATGCACTGCTCCGCCGCGCGCGCCGCGCTGCCCATTTCCGCTGCCACGCTCTCCCACCACGTCAAGGAACTCGAAGCTGCCGGCCTCATCCGCGTCGAGCGCGAAGGCAAATTCCACCTGCTCAGCCTGCAGCCTGGTGTGCTCGACGCGATAGCAGAAACCCTCCAATCCCTCAGCACCGCCGGCTGCCTTTCCGCCGCTCGCGACAGCAAAAAATAAATTTCCACACCTCTTCTGAATCCTCCTCCCCATCTCTTGAATCATTACGATAGTTGTCGAAATGTCGAAACGATGACGCTCCGGCATCCCGACGAAAAGGAGATAAGAAAATGAGTAATCTGAATGGCAAAGTGGCGCTGGTCACCGGCGCATCCAAGGGAATCGGAGCGGGCATTGCACGCGAGCTCGCCAGCCGCGGCGCTGCCGTGGCCGTCAACTACGCAAGCGACAAGGCCGGAGCCGAAAAAGTTGTGGCCGAGATCAAGGCCAACGGCGGCAAGGCCATTGCCATCCACGCCAACGTTGCCGAGCCCGCCACCGTTGGCCCACTGGTGGATACGGTTGTCAAAGAGCTTGGCCCCATCGACGTGCTAATCAACAATGCGGGCATCTACGAGTTCGGTCCGCTTGAGAACATCACGCCGGAGCACTTCCACAAGCAGTTCAACGTGAACGTTCTCGGCCTCCTGCTCACCACGCAGGCCGCGGTCAGGCAGTTCAATCCCAACGGCGGCAGCATCGTGAACGTCAGCTCGGTCGTCGTGGACGGCGTTCCGGGCGCGACAGTCTACAGCGCCACCAAGGGCGCGGTAGACACGATTACCGCCGCGCTGGCCAAGGAGCTTGGGCCGAAGAAGATTCGCGTCAACTCCATCAACCCCGGCATCATTGAGACCGAAGGCACGCACGCCGCCGGCTTCATCGGCAGCGATTTTCAGAAGCAGGCCGAAGCACGCACGCCGCTCGGCCGCATCGGCCAGCCTAAGGACATTGCCACGGCAGCGGCTTTCCTGGCTTCGGAAGACGCGGCCTGGATCAACGGCCAGGCCATCTACGCCGCGGGCGGCTTTACGCTGTAAATTTGCAACTCCGGCGCGGCTGAAACGTCCAATACTGCAAGCAAGATAAGGAGTAAAAAATAATGACACTTGCATTCCTTCCTGATATTGCGGCAGCGGCCATCGTGCTGCTTGCCTTGCGCGCAAGCGATAGTTTGCGCACTCCATTTGTGGACCGTAAGCCGTGCCCACAGACCAGCGCTGCGGCCTGGAGTTATGAAAAGCCGCAACCCATGAGCCGCGCAGAACGCCGCGGCACGTGGCTCCCCATACGCCGCGAAAGCGCCTGCTAAAAGTAACGCGGCGGAAGCTGGAGCGAGTTTCAACGCTTCCGTTTCTGCCGCTTGCCGTACTTTCCACTCCCCTTCCATACTGCCTATGGAGATTGAGTCATGGGCCAACACACAACGCTGACAACCACCGACGGCCACACGCTGGACGCCTACATCGCGCGTCCTGAAGGCGAGCTCATTGCCGGGCTCGTCATCGTGCAGGAAATCTTTGGCGTCAACGCGCACATCCGTTCCGTAGCTGACGGCTACGCAAAAGATGGCTTCTTAGCCGTCGCTCCCGCACTCTTCGACCGCATCGAGCGCGGCGTGGAACTGGGCTACGATGGCGCCGACCGTGAAAAAGCAATGAGCTTTTTCCCGAATCTCGACGCGGACAAGGCCGTGCTCGACGTAGCCGCCGCAATCGCCTTCGCCAAAGCACAAACCGGAAAGAAAGTCGGCGTCATCGGCTACTGTTTCGGCGGCAGCATCGCATGGCTCGCAGCCACACGCCTCGACCCCGATGCTGCAGTAGGCTACTACGGCGGCCAGATTCCCAAATACGCGGAAGAAACCCCGCACGCGCCCGTCATGCTGCACTTCGGCGAGCAGGACACGCACATTCCCGAAGCAGGCGTAAACAAAGTCAAGGCCGCGCATCCTGAAGTGGAAATTTACTGGTATGACGCAGGCCATGCCTTCAACTGCGAGCCGCGATCGAGCTACAACGCTGAAGCCGCGCGCACAGCCCGCGAGCGCTCGCTCGCATTCCTGAAAAAACACCTGAGCTAATCTTCAATCGCTCACGCATAAGGTTGTCATCCTGAGCGCAGCGAAGGACACCCAGCATATCCTTACCGCGCCTGCTCCGCCACCAGCAGCTTCTTCTTTCGCTCCACGCCCCACCGATACCCGGTCAGTGACCCGCTCACCCCCACAACGCGATGGCAAGGCACCAGCACCGCCACGCGATTCATCGCGCAGGCGCGCGCCACGGCCCGCGTAGCGTTGGGCTCGCCCATCTCACGTGCAAGCTGGCTGTAAGTGCGCGTCTGGCCGCGCGGAATCCGCCGCAGCGCATTCCACACGCGAAGCTGAAAGACCGTTCCACGTAAATCGAATGCAGTTGCCGACAAACGGCTCTCGCGCAAATCCGATCCCTCGCGCACACTCGCCAGCGCCGCATCAATCAGCTTCGCCAGCGAAGCATCGCGCCGCAGCTCCGCCTTGGGAAACTCGTCGCGCAACGTCTCTTCTGCTTCCGGCTTCGTCGCGCTAAGCGCCAGCCAGCAAAGTCCACGCTCCGTAGCGCCCACAACCATCCACCCAAACGGCGTCGGTGCGGACGCGTAGCCAATCCGCTCACCCTTGCCGCCTGTGGCAAAGCGCGCCGGAGTCATGCCCAGCGGCGCAGCCTCATACGCCCGGCTCGACGAGCCAAAGCCCGCGTTGTAAATCGCATCCGTCACAGAATCCCCCTGTTTCAGCGAAGCCCGCAGGCGGTTCGTCCGCAAAGCACGCTGATATTGCAGCGGACTCACGCCGGCTTCGCGCTTGAAAAGTCTCTGCACGGTGAATGGGCTCAGTTTCGCCACGAGCGCAAGCTCCGCCAGCGGCACCGCGCGGTCAAGATTCGCCTCAATATGCGCACGAATTTTATCCAAGACGCTGCCGCGCGCAATGTCCGGCTTGCATCGATTGCAAGGCCGAAATCCCGCGCCGCGAGCTTCCATTGCAGTACCGAAGAAACGCACGTTCTCGCGCTTCGGCCTGCGGCTTGCGCAGCCCACACGGCAAAAAACACCGGTCGTAATCACGGCATAAAAAAGCTCCGCATCCGCATCGCGGCGGACGAGCTTCTCCCACGCCAGTTCAGCATCAATCACCATACGGGAAACGAGTTGTGCAGTAGCGCTCATGGCACCATCGTCGCTCAAGCGCGGTGCGCGCACACTCCGATTCTTGCGCGCAATTCGCTTTTCGTCTATTGCGCTCTGCGCTCTCGCAGCACAGCTTCAACCCGCGCCAAATCTTCCTCGGTGTCCACGCCGATCGTATCCGCCGGAGCATCAGCCACATAGATATCGATGCCGTTTTCGAGCAAACGAAGCTGCTCCAGCCGCTCGGCAACCTCCAGCGTCCCCGGCGGCAACGCGGAAAACCGCTCCAGCGCCGCTCTTCGATAGGCATAAATTCCCAGGTGCTTGCGATAGCCCTGAAAACCCACGCCGTCGCGGTCAAACGGAATCGTAGAGCGCGAAAAATACAGCGCCCGCCCATCGCGCGCCGTCACCACCTTCACCGCATTTGGATTGGCAATATCCGTAGCCGGGCAAGCCACAGCCAGCGTGCCCACATGCACCTCCGGCCGCTCAAATAACTCGATCAGCGGCCGAAAAAAATCCGCCGTCAGCAGCGGCTCATCGCCTTGGATGTTCACAAAAATATCCGCATCCACGCCTCCCGCAACCTCGCGCACACGGTCCGAGCCGCTGGCGCAATCCGCGGACGTCATCGCAAATGGAATCCCGCGCTCACGGCATTCGGCGGCCACTTCGTCGGAATCCGTTGCCACAACCACAGGGTCCATCAGGCCGCTCTCATGCGCTGCGCGCCAGACCCACTCCACCATGGGCCGTCCTGCAATGGAACGAAGAACCTTGCGCATCAGGCGCGTAGAACCAAGCCGGGCGGGAATCACGCCGGCAATGCGAAGTTTGTTTGTCATCGGAACGAGTGTAACGGAGCAGAACGTTCCCCGTCCGGCCCAGGGGAATGAGCCGGACGAAGAAACGCTTTTATATAAGGGGAGGACTACTGCTAAGTAAGATGCTCGCTACCCGAGCAGGGTTGCACGCTTCGCAGCTCCGGCGACGCCGTGAAATCTTTACAATTTCCATTCCGAACCCGCAACACAACCACGAAGCAGGCGCGGCAACCACAAAAAGCCACCGCGCTTGCTTTCCCGTTCCTCTGTCCCAGGCGTTTAGTCCTTGCATTGCAATGCTCTTGCCTCATCTAACCTCGTAGGTCTACCCTGTCTCCATGCGTCGATGTCGCTAATGCCGACTTGGTGCGAGTGCCGACGCCGGCGTGCGCCAACCTGTGCGCGTTCTTCCCCAGCTTACAAACTCCATCATTCCCTGGACACGACTGAAATTTCGAGAACTACCGGGAGATTTCCCGCCGAAAGAGGAAAACATCATGGCGCGCATCGCTGCGAATGTAACAGAACTCATTGGGAGTACGCCGCTGGTCAAGCTGAACCGCCTGGCCGCCGGCCTGCCCGCTACCGTTGTTGCCAAGTTGGAGAGCCGCAATCCGCTGGCCAGCGTAAAGGACCGCATCGGCTTTGCGATGATCGATGCGGCCGAGAAGGCCGGCAAGATCAAGCCAGGCGAAACCGTGTTGATTGAGCCGACGAGCGGCAACACGGGCATTGCGCTGGCGTTTGTGGCCGCAGTGAAGGGATACAGGCTGATCCTGACGCTGCCGGATACGATGAGCCTGGAGCGACGCGTCTTGTTGAGGGCGCTTGGCGCGGAGATTGTGCTTACCCCGGGGCCGAACGGCATGAAGGGAGCGATTGCCAAGGCGAACGAGATTCTGGCCGAGACGCCGAAGGGATATATCCTGCAGCAGTTCGACAACCCGGCCAATCCTGCGATTCACTTTGCCACTACGGGACCTGAGATCTGGAACGACACGGATGGGAAGGTTGATATTTTGATCTCCGGCGTGGGCACGGGCGGAACCATCACGGGTGTTGCCCAGTACATCAAGCCGAAGAAGCCCGAGTTCAAGGCCATTGCCGTGGAGCCGGCGGATAGCGCGGTGCTGAGCGGCGGCAAGCCGGGACCGCACAAGATTCAGGGGCTCGGCGCGGGCTTCATACCTTCGATTCTGGACACCACGCTGATTGACGAAGTTGTTCTGGTGACGAACGAAGAGTCGATCGAGCTGGCGCGCCGCGCGCCGAAGGAAGAAGGACTGCTTGTGGGCATCTCCTCCGGCGCGGCGATTGCCGCGGCGCTGAAGGTTGCGGCGCGGCCGGAGAATGCGGGCAAGCTGATTGTCGCCGTGCTGCCGGATTTCGGCGAGCGGTACCTGTCGAGCGTGTTGTTTGACTCGCTACGGCAGGAAGTGCTGGCGCTGCCGACCGAAACGGTTGCGGTGTAAAAACGAGTTGTCAGTGATCAGTGGTCAGTCAACGGCAACTGGCGCTGGTCCCTGACTACTGATAACTAATCACTATGTTTCAACGCATACGCGAAGATATTCATTCCGTCTTTGAGCGCGATCCTGCCGCGCGCTCGCGGGTTGAGGTGTTGACCTGCTATCCGGGGCTGTGGGCGGTGTGGTTTTATCGCGCCTCGCACGGGCTCTGGCGTGGGCGGCTCAAGCTGCCCGCGCGGATGCTCTCGCAGATTGCGCGTTTTTTGACAGGAGTGGAGATTCATCCCGCGGCGCGCATTGGACGGAGGCTGTTTATCGATCACGCAATGGGCGTGGTGATCGGCGAGACGGCAATGATCGGCGATGACGTGACGCTCTACCAGGGCGTCACGCTGGGCGGAACGGGCAAGGGCCACGGCAAGCGGCATCCGACGATTTGCGATGGCGTTTTTATCGGCAATAATGCGAATGTGCTGGGCAATGTCACCGTGGGGCAGAATTCGCGCGTGGGTGCGGGGTCGGTAGTTCTGGCGGATGTGCCGCCGAATTCAACCGTGGTGGGTGTGCCGGCGCATATTGTGTATCGCAACGGCGAGCGGGTTCTGATTACCGATCCGCATGATATTAAAGATCCGCTCTCGGATGCGCTGATTGCGCTTTCGAATCGTGTGGACCTGCTGGAAGAGCGGTTGGGCGGCGCGCGCAAGGTGCAGCCGTTTGCGGCGGAAGAGGCGGATCGTACGGCTTATCGCAATGAACTGGACAAGCTGGCGGAGTTTGTTTCGATGGGCGAGGGGATTTAGAGCATTTCCGGCAATGCCGCAGGGAGAAATCCGCAGTATTGCCGGAAATGTAGTTACCTATACCGGCAGCGGGTTGCGCTCCGTGAAGTTGCGCTGGTGCCAGTATGGGTAAGCGGGCTGCACGGCGCTGGCCGCGTCGAGCTTGGCAATCTGCTCCGCAGTAAGATTCCAACCTATCGCGCCGAGGTTCTGCTTGAGCTGTTCCTCGTTGCGCGCGCCGAGGATGATGGAGGAAACCGTGGGGCGCTGCAGGAGCCAGTTGAGGGCGATCTGCGGAACGGTTTTGCCGGTTTCCGCGGCGACTTCGTCGAGTGCGTCCACGACTTTATAGAGATATTCGTCGGGCATCTGCGGTCCCGGCGCTGCGCCTTTGTGCAGGCGGCTGACTTCCGGCAGCGCGGCTCCGCGGCGAATCTTTCCGGT
>JASHPD010000056.1 GCA_030038315.1 Acidobacteriaceae bacterium | reverse complement strand
CCGGTCAGCCTCGAGGGTTGCTCGTGCTGGTTCAGGGCCCAGTGGCTGAGTCCAGTGGCTGAGTCCAGTCGCTGAGTCCAGTTACTGAGCCCAGTCGCCGGGCCTAGTTGCTGGCCGCCGGGGCTGCCGCCGCAGGCTTCTTGTGGTGGTGCACCGCGTGGTGCCGCATTCCCAGCGGTACACGCTTCTGCGCATGGACCACCGACTCGTCCACCGGCGTCGTCCCCGGCACGTCCGCCGCGAAGTCCGCACCCGCAGGCACCAGGTAGTTCTCCACCGTCTGGCCCTCCGTCGTACCCGTCGCCACGCTGATCCGCGAAGCATCGATACCCTTCTCTTCCACAAGGTACGCCTTCGTGTTCACCGCGCGCTGCGCCGCAAAGTCGATCGCGTGATAGTGGCGGCCATGATGCTTCGGCGTCTCCTTCTCGCGCCCCGTCGCCTCGCCCACAATCACCGCCTTCGCGTCGCTCTGGTTCTGCAAGCTCAGCGCCACCTGGTCCAGGCACGCCTTCGCTTCGTTGTCCACGCGCGTCGGACGCCGCTTGTCCGTCGTGAAGCTGATCGAGCACAGCGTCTGCACATGCGGCGTCGGCGCCGCCGGCGCTTCGATCGTTAACCCCGTCTGGCACGTCGCCGTCTGACCCTTGTCATCCGTCACCGTCCCGGTAATCGTGATCGGACCCGTCGGCGCGCCCGTCGACGAGTACGTCGCCGTCGTCCCCGAGCCCGTGATCGTGCCCGCCGAGGCCGTGTACGCGTACGTCAGTGGACGGTTCTGCGGGCTCAATCCCGTCGCCGTCACCGTCGCCGTGTCTCCCGGCTTGATCGTCGTCGGCGTCACCGAGCAGCTCACCGTCGGCGGCTCAAACGCCTTCACCGTAAACGTCGCCGTGCAGTTCGCCGTCTCCCACGGCTTGTCTCCCTTGCCTTCCTTCACCGTCCCGTTTACCGTGTAGCTCCCCGGCGAAAGGCTCCCCGTCGCCACCTGCGCCGTCGTCTCCGAGCCCGTCACGCCCTGACCCGACCACGTATACACAGGCGTCAGCTTCCCGTACACCGAGCCCACCGTCGCCGTCACCGTCACAGGATCCCCAGGAAATACCTCCCCGGGACTCGCCGCGCAAGACAGCGTGATCGGAGACGGCGGCAACACCGAGCCGACATGGAAGACCAGGCCCGCGCTGGCGCGCACCGAGTCGATGTTCGCGCGGCCGCCGCCAATCTGGGGGCCGAAGTTTACATGCGTGTAGAGGTAATCCACCTGGAAGAGCCGGATGGCCAGCCGGCCATGCAGCAGAGGCGTCTGGTAATCCAGGCCGCCGCCGACCGTCAGGTTCGGGCCCCACGTGTTGGGCTGGTGATAAGGACCGTTCACCAGTGCCGCGCCCACAAGGCCGTGCACAAACGGCGTCACCTCATCCGAGGGGAAGCGGAAGATCAGGCCGGTGGAAAGAATCCCGAAGCCGTCATTGTTGGAATTCACGCCCCACTCGTGAACGCTGCCTTCGAACTGGGCGCCGACATACTTGTTGAAGTAGTATGCGCCGCTCAGAATTCCGCCCATGTCAATAGCCTCGTAGGCATACGGTGTCGAAGTGGAATTCGGCCCGGGAACATCCACCGTGCCATGCGGGCCAAGGTAGCTATAGCCCGCAAAAATATCCCATCTCGACGGCGCATCCCCGTACGATGGCGTAGTGGTCTTGGACGACGCCTGACCGCTCAGCGCATACGGCGCCATTCCCAACAGCGCCAGCGCCAGGACTCGGCCCACTGTTTTCTTCGCTCGTGAGTACATCGATTCTCCTCCGCAATCTCTGAACTTCTTCTGTTTTTCGATCCGGGTCACGTCCTAAAGCCACTCCACACGCGACACCACCCAAGCTGCTTACCCGTAGAGTTCCATTCAAACGGCAAGCAAACCGTCACACCGTACGGTATCACAGCATACAACTGCTAAAGCACTCTTTTTCAACGAAGCAGCTACAAAGTCACCCCACCTGAACCCGCAAACTCCCCAGGCGATCCGCTCTGGCATGGTACTCCGGCCACAACTTTGGGCCCGTCCAAGGCTTCGCACCGCAGCCCGGCGCAACGCCCTCAACACGCCCTCAGCACGCCAGGAGAAACGCTGATTATGAAAAATTCAGCGTCTTCAGCAAACTGCGCGGCTCCCGCTGAATCTTTTCCTGGAGCAGCGTGATGGCATACATCAACTGCTCCGGACGCGGCGGGCAGCCGGGAACATACACATCCACCGGGATCACCTGGTTAACGCCCTGCACCAGCGCGTAGTTATTGAAAACTCCGCCGGAAGTCGCGCACGCTCCCATGGAAATCACCCACTTCGGCTCCGGCATCTGGTCATAGAGCCGGCGGATCACCGGCGCCATCTTCTGCGAGACCCGTCCCGCAATCACCATCAGGTCCGATTGCCGCGGCGAAGGCCGGAAGACCTCCGCGCCAAAACGCGCCACGTCGAAACGCGAAGCGCCCATGGACATCATCTCGATCGCGCAGCAGGCCAGCCCAAAGGTCATGGGCCATACCGAGCTCTTGCGCACCCAGTTCACGGCAAAATCCAGCGTAGTCAGGAAAACACCCTCCGGCTGCTCGAAGCCATAGTTCACCTCGCGGAGCTTGGCGCGGTTGAGCGCGCTGCTCTCAAGGTTGCCGAAAAGGTACCGATCCCGCTCTGTGGTTGCCGTCATATCTTTCAATATACCCTTGCCGTGCCTTCGATGCCAGACCTAAACCGCCTGAAATCGCCTGTTTGCCGCCTGTTTACATCGACGCATCCTACGATGCGGTCCATTCCAGCCGGGATGTCCGCGCAATCCGCGCCGCCCGGCGGGGAAAAATCAGTGTGCCACATTATGCACGACTGCAATCCTCCCTGCGCAGAAATTTCACATTCGCGCCGCGAAAAAATTTCCTCATGCCGTCTTTATTTCTCCTGCGCTACTCTGGCCAAAAAGATGTTTGCCAGCCGCGAGCCTTACACCAAGCCATGCGCTATGATAGGTCTCCAAACACCTTCAGCTTTTCCATACCCCTATTTCCAGGAAACGGGACACCATGTATCGTAGTTGTCGATTCCTTGCGCTCCTCGTCTTTCCCATCATCGTTTTTGGCGCTCCGGCCTTCGCTCTCGCACAAACCGGCTCCGCAAACGCTCCCGCCACACAGGCCCCAATACAAGCCCAGATCACCGCGCTGCAAACCGCCGTCACCAACGCGCAGACCTCCGGCGACAACGCATGGATGCTGGTCTCCGCCGCGCTCGTGCTCCTGATGACTGGCCCCGGCCTCGCGCTCTTCTACGGCGGCCTTGTCCGAAAAAAGAACATTCTCGGCACCATGATGCAGAGCTTCGCCATGATGGGCCTCATCACCATCCTCTGGGCCGTCGTCGGCTACTCGCTCGCCTTCGGCCACGGCAACTTCTTCATCGGCGGCTTCGAACACCTCTTCCTGCGCGGCGTCGGCCTCGGCCCATCGCCCTACGCGCCCACCATCCCCAGCCAGACCTACATGATCTACCAGCTCATGTTCGCCATCATCACTCCCGCGCTCATCACCGGAGCCTTCGCCGAGCGCATGAAGTTCAGCGGCATGGCTGTCTTTCTCTCGCTCTGGTCGCTCATCGTCTACACGCCTATGGCCCACATGGTCTGGGGCGTCGGCGGCCTGCTCAACTCGACCGGCGGCCGCTTCCCCAGCCTCGACTTCGCCGGCGGCACCGTCGTCCACATCACCTCCGGCGTCTCCGCGCTTGTCACCGCGCTCTATCTCGGCAAGCGCATCGGCTATCCCAAAACCGCCATGCCGCCCCACTCGCTCGTGCTCAGCTTCATCGGAGCCTGCCTGCTCTGGGTAGGCTGGTTCGGCTTCAATGCCGGCAGCGCGCTCAGCGCCGGCCCGCTCGCCACCAGCGCCTTCGTCAACACCCACTTTGCGGCAGCGGCAGCGGCCCTCGGCTGGACCATCTTCGAGTGGCTCCACAACGGCAAGCCCACCGCCCTCGGCGCTATCTCCGGCGCCGTCGCCGGGCTCGTCGCCATCACTCCGGCCTCCGGCTTCGTGCAGCCCATGTCGGCGCTGCTCATCGGCCTCCTCGCCGGCTTCTTCTGCTCCTTCCTGGTGCTCATCATCAAGGGCAAGCTCGGCTACGACGACTCGCTCGACGCCTTCGGTGTGCACGGCATGGGCGGAACCCTCGGCGCGCTGCTCACCGGCGTCTTCGCCGTCGCCGTCATCAACCCCGCCTTCGGCAACGACGCCTCCGGCCATCCTCTGCCCACCGGCGGCATCGACGGCCACTGGGCGCAGGTCGGCAACCAGGCCATCGGCGCGGGCATCGCCTGGCTGATCTCGCTCATCGGTACACCCATCCTGCTCTTTATCGTCGATAAAACCATCGGCCTGCGCGTCTCGCCCGAAGACGAGAACGAAGGCCTGGATCTCTCGCAGCACGGCGAAGAAGGCTACGATTTCAACTCGTAAGCGGCAGTAATCAGTTCGTAAGCAACAGCCAGTTCAAAATTTGCTTTCAGTTCAAATTTGCTTTGCGGTAGCCAGTTCGAATTTGCTTTGCGGTGGCCAGTTCGAATTATTTTGCAATAGCTGATCCGAATTTGCTTTGTGTCAGGGCACGACTTTAGTCGTGCCGCAACCAGCACAAAACCTTCCCGGGCTTTAGCCCCTGAGGAACGTTCTTCAAACCGGCTCACTGCCGCAACCGAGGTCCAAAAACAGTCAACTCCGGGTTAACCCATCGGGTTAGCCCAGCCTGATAGGCTAAGGAGCCGGAGCAGTTTCACAAAGAGGCATTACACATGGTCAAGATTGAAGCAATTCTCCAGCCCTCCAAGCTGGACGCAGTCAAGGATGCGCTGCTCGAAGCGGGCATCGAAGGCATGACGATTCTCGAAGCCCGCGGCCACGGCCGCCAGAAGGGCCACACGGAGTTCTACCGCGGCCGCGAGTACACGGTCGATCTGTTGCCCAAGGTCAAAATCGAGCTGGTCGTCACCGACGACCTCCAGGACAAGGCCATCGCCGCCATCACCGGCGCAGCCCGCACCGGCCGCATCGGCGACGGCAAAATCTTCCTCTCGAAGATCGACGACGCCATCCGCATCCGCAATGACGAGCGCGGCGAAGCAGCTCTCTAAGCAGCAGCCTCCCAAACAGCAAATGCAAAAGGCGTGATGCGAGTCACGCCTTTTGTATTTCC
>JASHPD010000055.1 GCA_030038315.1 Acidobacteriaceae bacterium | reverse complement strand
ATTTTTTCCTCACCCTGCAAGGGATGTTTATGAGAATCTCCAGATCGCTCTCTGCGGTTGCCGCTCTTTTTCTCGCCTGCGGAATCTTTGCTTCCGCGCAGGCTGTTTGCGCCACGGATACGGCGAAGCCTTGCATCGACAAAATTGACCCGCCGGACTGGTGGGTGGGGCTGCCCAGCCCGATGCTGCTGGTGCATGGAACGAATCTCGGCCACGCACATTTTCGCGTGGAGGGCAAAGATGTGACGCTCGACCGGACGCAGGCATCGGCAAACGGCCACTGGGCGTTTTTGTGGATCGGAACCGGCAAGGCTCACGCGCAGAAGATCTGGATTGACGCGGCAAATACGCAAGGCGCGGTGCGAGAGGCTTACGCGCTTGCGCAGCGATCGCAGAATCCAAACGCGCACAGCGGATTCTCGTCGTCCGATGCGATGTACCTGATTATGACGGACCGCTTTGCGCACGGAAGCTCAGCGCCCACGCTGCCGGATGTGAACCGCGCGCTGCCGCGCGGATGGCATGGCGGAGATTTTGCGGGAATTGAAGAGCACCTGGATTATTTGAAGCAGCTTGGCGTGACGACGGTGTGGACGACGCCGGTGGCTTCAAACGCGGGGATGAAGGACTCGTATCACGGCTATGCGGCAACGGATTTGTACGCGGTCGATCCGCACTTCGGCACGCTTGCCGATTACCGCCGGCTCTCCGATGCGCTGCACGCGCGCGGAATGAAGCTGGTCATCGACCTTGTGCCGAATCATATCGGCGTGAATCATCCGTGGGTGAGCGATCCGCCCGCTCCCGACTGGCTGCACGGCACGCTCAAAAAGCATCTCTCCTCATCGAACAGCGATTTTTATCAGCTTGTGAGCCCGCACGCCGCGCCGCAGGATTGGCTGCACATCACCAACGAATGGTTCACCGACGCGATGCCGGACCTGAACCAGGAAAATCCGCTGGTAGAGGAATATCTCATCCAGAATGCCATCTGGTGGGTGGAGACCGCGAACCTCGACGGCATCCGGCTCGACACGTTTCCGTATGTCAGCCGCGCCTTCTGGCACGATTACGACACTGCGCTGCATAAGGCATTTCCGCACCTGACGATGGTGGGCGAGATCTTCAACGGCGATCCGGTGATTACTTCGTTCTTTGCCGGCGGCGCAGTGCATCGCGGCATCGATACCGATCTCGACACGCCCTTTGATTTTCCCGTCTATTTTGCGCTGGTGAATACGATTGCGCACGATCATCCGATGACCGAGCTGGCTCACATGCTGGCGGAAGACTCGCTCTATCCGCACCCGGAGCGGCTGGTTCCCTTTGCCGGCAACCATGACACGGTGCGGTTTGTGACGCAGGCCGGCGGCTCTGTGCCGAAGCTGAAGCTGGCGCTGGGGCTGGTGACGACGCTACGGGGAATGCCGCTGATCTACTCCGGCGATGAGATTGCCATGCCCGGCGGCGCGGACCCGGATAATCGGCGCGATTTTCCCGGCGGCTTTGCCGGCGACAAGCAGGATGCTTTTACGCAGGCCGGCCGCACGCCGGTGCAGCAGGAGGTCTTTGCGTGGACCTCGGGACTGCTCAAGCTGCGGGAAACGAATGCGGCCTTCAAAACCGGCATCGAGCAGAATCTCTTCGCGGATGACGATGGCTTTGCCTTCGTCCGCGCAACAGATGCGTCCGGCTGCACGGGCAATTCTCAAAACGAGCGTTTCCTGATCGTGGTCAACAAGTCGGCGAAGAGTAAATCCGTTGACCTGGCCACGCCGGACTCGGCGCTCGCCGGCTGCACGGTCTTTCATCCGGTTGCACCGGCGGGCGGACAGGACGCGACGGCGAGCAGCGGCAAGCTGCACATCGAGGAGCCGGCGGAGTCAATGACGGTCTTCACGGTTCGTTAACACTGCGGCGCCGATGGGGCGCATTCCTCTGGCATATCAAGCCGGTAAGCGCGCGGAATCAAGCAGTTATGCACACTCATCCACGCCCGGCACGCTCTTAAGTGCTATATTCAGAGCGTAGGATTCTCAGCCATGCCAGGCAGTAAAGCTGCTTCCAGGCTCACCTTCGGCCTATACGAGGTGGACCTCAACACGGGGGAACTCTGGAGGGCCGGTCACCGCATCAAGCTGCAAAGCCAACCCTTCAAGGTGCTCTCCATGCTGCTGGAGAACGCCGGCGAGGTGGTGACCCGCGAGGATCTCCAACTGCGCCTGTGGGGCAACGACACGATTGTCGATTTTGACCATTCGCTGGCCACCGCCATCAATAAGATCCGCGAAGCGCTGCGGGATTCGGCCGAGAACCCGCGATTTGTGGAGACGCTTGCACGGCGCGGATACCGCTTTATTGCGCCGGTGAGCCATGCGGGACAGGCTTCCGAGGGGGTTGCAATCGCGGCTGAGGCTGAGCCTGCGATGTACTCCGGCATTGCGACAACGATTGCCGTCGAAGAGCCTCATGCCGCGACGGCGCACGGCGAAATTACCTCTCCGTGGCCCACGCCCGCGCGTCTTTCTCATCTCGACTCGCACGGGCCGCGGCACGCAGATGAGCCGGGTCCTTCGCATTCCGGCAGCCCGCTGCGGTTCGGGCTGCTCGGCGCGGCTGCGCTGGCTGCCGGATTGCTCGGCGGATATTTTTTCGGGCTCCGGCGTTCGGCCGTAGCGCCGCCGCACATCTGGCAGTTGACGGAGAACGGGCATCTGGCGGTTGAGTCGCCGGTGACGGAGAATTTTTCGGCCAGCGTCACGGATGGATACCAGATTTTTGTTCCCGTGCTCGAAGGCGGCAAGTCGGCGATTGCCACCGTGCCGCTGACCGGCGGAACGCCCGTGAACCTCAACATTCCCGACGAGGTGCAGGCGCCCGCGCTGGGCGATATCTCGCCGGACGGCTCGCGGCTGCTGCTGCGCAACCACCTGTCGCCGGAGTCGGAGCAGCCGTTGTGGGTGGTTCCGGCCAGCGGCGGCTCAGCGCTGCGCGTGGGCAACGTGCTGGCGCATGACGCCACATGGATGCCGGATGGGCACGGCATTCTTTACGCCGCGGGCAACGACCTTTATCTGACGCAGGGAACCGACAGCACGCCGCAGCATTACGCTTCCCTGCCCGGGCGCGCCTTCTGGCTGCGGTGGAATCCGGCGGGAAAGCTGCTGCGCTTTACGGTGATCGATCCGATTACGCACACCCAATCGCTTTGGCAGTTGACGGCCAACGACCGCACGCCAAGGCCGGTGCTGAAGGGCTTCAGCCAGCCGGAATCGGAGTGCTGCGGGGTGTGGACGGCCGACGGGAAGGCTTACGTTTTCCAGTCCGGCTTTGGCGGCAATACCGACCTTTGGAAGCTCCTCGGGAATGGCACGGCGAACCCGGCGCGGCTGACGGATGGGCCGCTCGAATTCCAGTCGCCGGTGGCGGCGCGGAGCGGGAATACGATTTACTTTCTCGGCGTGGATGCGCGGTCGGACGTGGAACGGCTGACGCCGGCGGGAACGCTCGAGCCGGAGCATGGGTTTCTGGCTTCGGCGGACCGCGTGGAGTTTTCCCGCGACCGCAAGTGGGTGGCGTGGACGGACAGCGCGGGACGGCTGTGGCGCGCGGCATCGGACGGGACACAGAAGATTCAATTAACGCCGGACAGCCTGAATGTCTTCTTTGCGCAGTGGTCGCCGGACGGCTCGCGGCTGGCGATCATGGCGCGGGAGCCGGGGAAGGCGTGGCAGATTTATACCGTGGCGGCCGGCGGTGGAGCCGTGCAGCAGGTGCTCCGGGAAGACCACAACTCGGCAGACCCGTCGTGGTCGGCCGATGGGCAGGACCTGGTTTACGGGCGAACGAACGATGCGCTGGGCAAGGATAACGGCCCGCGCTCACTGCACATCCTTGACCTGCGCACGGGACAGATCAGCCAGGTTCCGGGCTCGGAGGGATTGTTCAGCCCGCGGTGGTCGCCGGATGGACGCTATATTGCCGCGCTCTCGCTGGACCAGCGGCAGGTGCGGCTCTACGACGCGCAGGCGAAGACGTGGAGGACGCTTGCGGTGGACTCGGGCGCGGACCCGGTCTGGTCGGCCGACGGGCGGTATCTTTTTATCCACCGCTCGCTCGACCCTTCGCAGCCGATTGACCGGATCAGCATTCCGGACGGCGCGGTGAAGGAGCTGATCCGGCTGGCCGGATCGTCGGAGAGCGGCGCGGGAGATTACGTCTTCATCGGGCTGACGCAGGACGACTCGCCGCTGATCCGCGCACGAACCTCGATCGGCAACCTTTACGCCATGCAGATACGCTGAACGGGAGTTCATGCAGTTCAAATCTTCACATAAACTCCTGTTTCCAGAAGAATTACCTGTTTACCGCAAAATGAGCCACTGTGGGTGGGTTTTGCATTGCGCGGAACCGGCCCGGATGAAGACTCTGGTGCGGTATGCTCACGAGAAAAGCCGGAATCCTGTCTTCTGTTCTCTCCGTTCTTTTTGCCGCGGTTGTTTTGCCGGCCCATCTTTCAGCCCAGTCCGTCCCCGGACTGACGCACACCGGGAGCGGAATCGAGCTGGCGGGCGCGCAGACGACGCTGCGCGTGGATGCGCTGCGGCCGGATGCGCTGCGCGTGCGAATCTTTCCCAACGGCCATGAGCCGGAGGACGCTTCGTGGGCGGTGCTGCCGGCGGCGCGGACGGCGCGGATTCGCGTAACGCCGGATGAGGATGGCTTCCACACTGCCTTGCTGCGGGTCTCGGTGACGGCGGACCAGCGGCTGACGGTCCGCGACAGGTCGGGAAACATTCTGGAGCAGGATGCGAAACCGGCGGCGTGGGACGGGACCAGCTTTCGGGTGACGAAGGTCAAGACCGGCGAGGATCATTTCTTTGGCCTTGGCGACAAGCCGGGGCCGCTCGACCGCGCCGGCGAAGACTTCGTGATGTGGAATACGGACAGCTTCGGCTGGCAGGAGTCCACGGACCCCATCTACAAGTCGATTCCCTTCTTTCTGCATATACGCGACGGACGGACGGTGGGGATTCTCTTCGACAATACATGGCGGACTTTCTTTGATTTTGGCCGCGAGCGCGCGGACCGCTTCAGCTTCAGCGCACCAGATGGGCCGCTCGATTACTACCTGCTCTATGGGCCGGAGCCGAAGAAGGTGGTGAGCATGTACGCGTGGCTCACCGGACCGACGCCGTTGCCGCCGCTCTGGGCGCTGGGCTATCAGCAGTCGCGGTACAGTTACGCCCCGCGCTCGCAGGTGGAGGAGATTGCTTCGCATCTGCGCGCCGATCATATTCCCGCAGATGTGATCTGGCTCGACATCGGCTTTCAGGATAAGAACCGTCCGTTTACGGTCGATCCGAAGGGGTTTCCGGATTTTCCGGGACTGATTCATGGGCTTTCGGCGGAGCACTTCCATACAGTTGTCATTACCGATCCGCACATTGCCTATCTGCCGAACCAGGGCTACGCGCCGTATGACACGGGCAAGGCCGGCGACAACTTTGTGAAAGAGG
>JASHPD010000054.1 GCA_030038315.1 Acidobacteriaceae bacterium | reverse complement strand
ACGTTGCCGAGTTCGGCGTAGCGCGCGGGCAGGTCGCGGTAGCTCTTGGGCGAGTTCTTGTAGATGAGGATGTGGCCGGGGCAGTTCATGGGTTTGAGGCGGTATTCCGCGTCGTCGAGCTCCATGGGGGTGTACATGTTGCCGGAGTAAAAGCCTTCATGGCCGCTGACCTTCCAGAGTTCGCGGCGCATGACATGCGGCGTGTAGACGAGCTGATAGCCGCGGCGGAGACACTCGTCGCGCATCCAGTCTTCCATGACCTTGCGGATGAGCGCGCCTTTGGGATGCCAGAAGATGAGGCCTGCGCCGGCGATCTCCTGAATGCTGAAGAGGTCGAGCTGCTTGCCGAGGACGCGGTGGTCGCGCTTGGCGGCTTCTTCGAGGCGCGCGAAGTGCTCGTCTAAATCTTTCTTTGAAAAGAACGCCGTGCCGTAGATGCGCTGGAGCTGCGGGTTCTTTTCGTCGCCCAGCCAGTAGGCTCCGGCCAGGTTTGTTACCTTCACTGCTTTTACGCGGCCGGTGGATGGCACGTGCGGGCCGCGGCAGAAGTCGATGAAGTGGCCGTTCTTGTAGAAGCTGACTTGCGCGCCGGGTTCGGTGAACCTGGTGACGAAGTGCGTCTTCATGAAGTCGCCGTCACGCTCGAATTCGGCGAGGGCCTGCTCGCGCGGCTCGTGAATGCGCTGGAATTTTTCGTCGCGGGCGATGACTTCGGCCATTTTGGCTTCGATGGCGGTGAGGTCTTCGGGCGTGAAGGGTTTTTCGCGGTAGAAATCGTAGAAGAAGCCGGAGTCTGTTGCGGGGCCGTGTCCTAGTTTTGTTTCAGGAAACAGCTCAAGGACGGCTGTGGCCATGACGTGCGCGGCGGAGTGGCGGACGACTTTGAGGGCTTCGGGGTCTTTCTCGGTGATGAGCTCTAGTTTCACGTCTTCCGTGAGCGGCGCGGAGAGATCGACGAGGCGCGGCGCGGACGCGTCCTGTGCGGCGTACATCGACGCTTCGTTCGATTCCTGTTCCTTGTCGTCGGTTGTAGCCGCTTTCGCGTTGAGCGGCGTGATGCGGGCGACGACCGAGGCTGCGGCGAGACGCGGAGAAATCGAATTGGCGATCTCAAGCGGCGTTGTGCCGAAAGGGACTTCGCGGACTTGGCGGTCGGGGAGGGTGATGGAGATTGGCTTCGAGCTCATGGTGAGGGAAATCCTGATGTGTGGTGACTTTTCAGGATAACTGAAAGACAGGGGACAGGGATTAGGGATTAGGGAACAGGGAGAAGCAAAGGCAACCGCAGATCCTTCCGTCCGCCTGAGAAACGCCCTCCGCCTGAGAAACGGCTATGGTCAGGATGACACGGCGCTCTTTTTCATGGATGAGTGAATTTGACGAAAGGCTCTTTGCTGCGTCCAAATGCGAAAAAGGCCGGGATTGCTCCCAGCCCTTTCGGTTATTGCTTGCTCAGATTCTGCCGGAATCCGGCCCATGCGGATTAGAGAGGCTGCACGTCGGCAGCCTGCCATCCCTTGGGGCCCTTTACCACGTTGAACTGCACCGCCTGGCCTTCCTGCAGGCTCTTGAAGCCATTCGCATTGATTGCCGAGTAGTGCACGAAAACGTCTTCGCCATTCTGACGCGAGATAAAGCCGAAGCCCTTCGCGTCATTGAACCACTTCACAGTACCTTGTTCCATCTCGATCGTGTTTCCTGATATTGGATTGCGCTGGATGAATCGGAGCGACCTCTGGCAGAATCTTGCTTGGTTGGGCGAGTTACTGCTCACGCCCGGTTCGACTCTAACGCTGTTGAAATTGTAGCACCGTATGCAAGACACAGGAGTGGGATTTTGGGTTTCCGGTCCGGATTGGGATGGTAGAAGTGGCGCGGAATGAGGAGCCTGCGGCGTTCTGGCAGATTGAGATGCGAATCTGTGCTTCGTTCAGGGCTATAATGCTTTCCAAATTCGGGCTCGGGTATTTCGACCTTTTCAGGAGGACGTATGCTGAAGCGAATTCTGCCGGTTGTCGGCGTTTTTTTGCTTATTTGCGGCCTGGCCGGCGCGCAGGCCGCGCACCGCAGCGACGATGTCAACGGCATGGCGGGCACGGTGAGGATTCTGCCCAATGCGGCGGGTTCCTGCACTACGGTCGTTTTCACTTCCAATATGCCAGTGAGTAACACCTCGAACCAGATTGTCTTCTGGCTGCAGGGCGATAAGATGCCTGTGCCCGCCGCGGCGTGGTCGGGCGCGGCCCGGGTTTTTACCGGGGACGGGTTCATCGGCATTGCAGCGAAGGACAACCCGGGCGTGAAATATCTTTTCCTGTTCACGGATCGCGACGTGCCTCCGTTGCTTGTCCCGTTCCAGTTCAAGACGTTCAATATCGTCGGCATTGCCCGCTATGGCGAGCATAAGCCGCTGACGGAAAAGCAGATTGCAAGCCTGGCGGCCGTGGGCCACGTGTAGACATCTCGTCTCGATGCGAAGGGTGGCTATGGCGTGTTAAGGCATTTTCCGGAATCCTGTGAACTTCCGGCGAGAGGGAAGGTGGATTTTCTTTGAGGAAAATCCACTCGGCTGTTGCGGCTTCGGTCTACACCAATCCGGAAAATGCTATAGGGTGGAACTTCGCCATGCCGACCGATCCTGTTCCAGAACTGCTTGAGCGCGCCGAGGAGCGGCTTGCTGCGGAGTTTGCGGGACTGCCTTTGCTTGCGGCGGACGGGAATTTTGCGCGGCTTGCGGCGGTTCTGGAAGAGACCGCGGCGCGGCTGGGCGACAACTATCCTTATTTCCATCCCTTGTATGCCGGGCAGATGCTGAAGCCGCCGCATCCGGTGGCGCGGGCGGCTTATGCGCTGGCGATGAAGATCAATCCCAATAACCATGCCCGGGATGGCGGGCGGGCAAGCTCGGAGATGGAGATTGAGGCCGTTGCGGCGATTGCGCGGATGTTCGGGTGGGGCACCCATTTGGGGCACCTGACCTCCGGCGGGACGATGGCGAACCTGGAGGCGCTCTGGGTTGCGGGGCAGATTGCGGCTGGAAAGGAAAACGGGCGGAAGCGGATTGTCGGCTCCGCGCAGGCACATTACACGCATGGGCGGATTTCGGGGGTTTTGAAGCTGGATTACTCGTCCATTCCGGCGGATGCGCGCGGGCGAATGGACCTTGCCGCGCTTGAGGATGAACTGAAAAAAGGCGATGTAGGGACGGTGGTCGTTACGCTGGGAACGACGGCGATCGGGGCAGTCGATCCGCTGGATGAGATTGTTGCGCTGCGTGAGCGGTATGGCTTCCGGATTCATCTGGATGCGGCGTATGGGGGGTATTTCCGGCTGATTCCGGAAGCGTTGGGCGAGCCGGCGCGGCGCGCCTTTGCGGCGATCGAGCAGGCGGATTCGATCGTGGTCGATCCGCACAAGCATGGATTGCAGCCTTATGGGTGCGGGTGCGTGCTGTTTCGCGATCCTGCAGTGGGGCGGTTTTACAAGCATGACTCGCCGTATACCTATTTCACTTCGAGCGAGCTGCATTTGGGCGAAATCAGCCTGGAGTGCTCGCGCGCCGGGGCTGCGGCGGTGGCGCTGTGGGCTACGCAGCGGCTTTTGCCGCTGGAGCCGAAGGGTGAGTTTGCGGCCGGGCTGGCTGCGGGCCGGCGCGCAGCCGTGGAACTGGACCGGCGGGTGAGAGCGGACGGGCACTTTGCGGCTTTGGCCGCCGGCGGGCCGGAACTTGATATTGTCGCCTGGGCGGTGTGCGCGGCAGGGACCGGATACGATTTGGGGAAGGCTTCCGGGCAGGCTCAGAAGATTTTTGACGCTGCCGCGCGGCGGAACCTGCACCTTGCGCTTGTACAATTACCGCGATGCTGGTTTGCGATATCGGGGACGGCGAAATCCGCGTCTAAGTCGGAGGCTGGGCCGGAAATGGTCACCTGCCTGCGCTCGGTGCTGATGAAGCCGGAGCATGAGGTGTGGCTGGATCGCATCTGGAGCGAGCTGGACGCGGCGGCTGGGGAAGCTCTGGGAGAATAAGCGAGAGAGAATGAGCAGGCAGGAACACGTTGCAGGCGCGGAAGAAAACGTTGTCATTGCGGTGGACGGCTGCGCCGTGACTTTCCTGCCCGAATTCGGCGGAAAAATTGCTTCCATTCAGGTGCGTGGCCGCGAGCTTTTGCAGCCGCCGCTCAACCCCATTGTGCCGCGCACGCGCGAGATGAGCTTTGACGGGGGCGACGCGAGCGGATGGGATGAATGCCTGCCTTCCGTGGCGGCCTGCGGCGTGGAGTTTGACGGCGGTACGGCGGAAGTGCCGGATCACGGCGATCTTTGGCGAGTGGAATGGAGACAAAGGGAACAGGGGTCAGCCACCCCAACGAGCACAAATCGCTCGCCGGGGACCCCGGCAGGGATCAGGGATCAGAAAACCTTGGTTTCGCTGACCGGCGCGTGTTTTTCGCTGCCG
>JASHPD010000053.1 GCA_030038315.1 Acidobacteriaceae bacterium | reverse complement strand
GGTGTGGCGCGCTGCGGAGGCGAAGAAGCTACGCGTGCCGGCGTATGTGGTGATGCACGATCGTACGTTGAACGCTGTGGCGGCGGCGCGGCCGGAGAATCCTCGCCAGTTGCTGGATGTGGACGGTATGGGGCCGGCCAAGGTGGAGCGTTTTGGCGAGGCCATTCTGGAGTTGTGCGCGAAAGTCGGATAGAATCAGTAGCGACCGGGAAGCTGATGCGGTCGCCGGTTGCAGTGGTTTTGTATCGATAAAGATACGTTAAAATTAACTTCGCGTTATTGTTGCGATTCAAGCGCTTTGCTCATCTTGCCTACTAAAAATGTTTGAGGTGCCGAATGCGGCCTCGTTATCGAGTTCTGGCTGTTTTTTTGTGCTTCGCGTCTGTTCTTTCCGCTCAGTCCGCACCGGTTTCGCAGGAGGCAGGCGGTGCTTCGCACTTCCAGCTTTATGGCGGCTACACCTGGCTCTCCAACACATTTAATGGAACACCGGGGAATCGCCAACCGCTGAACGGATGGGCAGCAGCAGTAGCATTTCCCTATGTGTGGCGCGGGTTGCGCTTCAAGATCGATACGGCCTTCTATCGCGGCACAAATCAGAATGCGCCGCAGAACGGCTACTTTATTACCGGTGGTTGGCAATACGATTATCGGATCGGCCGTGAGACGCTCTTCGGCGAGGTGCTGGCAGGCGACATCGGCATCAACCAGAACTGGGGGCCGAATCAGGTTCCGGGCATGACGGCTTCATTTACCACGGTCACCGGCGGCGGGTTGGATACGCCCATCAGCAAGCGCGTTGCAATTCGCGTGGGCGGCGACTGGGTCTATGAGAACTTCGCGTTAATCGAGAGCCTGCAAAATACAACGCCATACCGCGTGCCGGGCTTGCCGAATTTCTTCGGGCGTGTCTCGACGGGAGTGGTCTGGAAGTTTTGATGCTTGCTGCATGATCGCCTTGGAATCTCTGTACTAATTGAGCTGTTAGTCTTTTGCCTGTTTGAAAGGCCTGGAAAATATTTATACAACCGGTCCATTCTTGTACAACATTTTCATGGAAGACTGGGTACAAATTGGAGCAGAATTGAATCTGCTCCCGTTTGCCTGGATAGTATCGGCTCTTCGCGGAACATCACCGGGATAGCGGATTCATATCGAAGCAAATTACTCGGGCTGCCCGCCTTGCGCAAGCCGCGCCGCCAGGCCGGATGCAGCATAGAGGTCGAGACGCGAATAAACGCCAAAAGATGAGCCATTATCCAGAAAGCCGCCGCCAGGCCCCTCGGTTTCCGTAAGAATTCGGTCGGCCTGTTGCAGGGTCAGTGAAGGGAAAGCGGCAGTCAAAAGGTAACCGGCTTCAGGAGCGAGCTTGCTCACGTCTTCCACCGTCCCGGCATATTTTGGATAGACGACCGACAAATGATAAGTCTGTGTGGAGGAGTAGAAAGCTGCATTGGATGCCGGATCACTGAAGCGTCCGGTGTCCTCGCCAGCGCAAATCTTCATCGAATTGCCGCACGCTGCCTGCAAACTGCTGGCTACCTCTTTACGCGCCGCCTTTATAGCAGCCTGAAAATCCTTAATCGCGAGCGCGCCCTTGAACGAGCGACCGGTGTAGGCTGGATCATTGGCAAGGAGGTGGGCTAAATCATACATGGCCAGAGTGCGTCCGCCCATTACATCCATCGCATAATGCGCTCCCATGAGAATTCGGTCGTTCCCATATTCCGCTCCGCGCGCGACCATCTGCTGGTATCGTTCCGGAACCAGGATTGCAAGCACCAGCGCTCCCGTATAGCCATAAGTCGTATGCCCGCTTGGATAAGAAGGGCTGTTGACCAGATTCATGATTGGGCCGCGGTTGTATACCACGTTACTGGCAGGCACATTGAAGTAATCCAGGCCAATGAATCTTGTAATGTTCGGCTCGGTCAGGAACGGGCGCGCGTCTCCATAGGCGCCCGCGCCAGAAGATCCAGCCGGAAATCCATAGCTCTTCCCGAACACATCAGGATGGCCATCCATGTCTTTCAGGATTTGCATTGCTTCCGGCGATACGGTTGTCTTGCCGTCGGTCGTTTCGTTGGCAAAAAAATACTTGCAGGAACTTGAGTTCATTTCACTGGCCGCGGTCGCATAGGCAATGACATCGGAGACGGCCTGGGAGAGACTGGTGAAATGCTTCCGGTCAATGTAGTGAGCACGCGCCAGATAGGCAGCCCCCAGTGCCGTTCCCAGTCCATCCGCGAGCTGAGTGAGATTACCACCTGTGATAAAAGCATCACGCAGTGCCTGCTGGCGTTGTTCCGGGAAAGGCAGGAGTGTCGGCTGCCGGATTTCGCCGGTCTGGAGGCCGCCCGTAACCGTGTAATTTGCGGCAAGAGCGGCGCGGCCTTCCGGTGTATTGGAGAGCACGCTCACTGGCGCAAGTCCCTTCAGGGCGATCATGTCTGTGGCCGATTGCGCTTCAGCGTAAAGAGGCAACAATATGCACAGTGCCGTAATGAAGGCGCAGGCGCACAGCAGGCGAGGTCCGGCAAGAGTTGCAAAAACCGGTTGTGTCTTCTTCATAGAGAAATGTTATATAGCCTTTGCAAGGCTTTCACAACGGGCAGAGCAGATGTGCGGCGAGAGAATCGTCAAAAATGTCATTCTCTCTCGTCTGCGTAAACTCCCGGAGAAATCAACATGACGCATCGCTTCATCCCTGTCTTTGTCCTCACGCTTTTTAGTGCGATGGGGCTTACGGCCGGCGCGACAACTGCGCCTTCCGGGCCGGATTTTCAGATTGTCGAGAGCGTTCCGGAGGCAACGATCTACGGCCAGCCCGGTGTTCCAAGAACACAAGCCGTCTGGCTTCAGATGATCCGCGGCGCAAAGCAATCCATCGATATCGCCGCCTTCTACTTCAGTGACAAGCCCGGAAGCCAGTTAACGGCGGTGCTTGACGCGCTGGCCGCGCGCGCCCGCGCAGGAGTCAACGTGCGCATCTTGGTGGATCACACTTTTCTTCGGGAAAATCAGGCCGACGTTGACCGGCTCCGCAAAGATCCAGGAATTCAGGTTCTTGTATTGCCGGTCGATACTCTTACCGGCGGCGTGCTACATGCCAAGTACATGGTGGTTGACGACGCGAGTGTCTTCGTCGGCAGCCAGAACTGGGATTGGCGCGCGCTTGAAGAAATTCACGAAATCGGAGCTTATATTCACAACGCGCGTTTTGCAGAAACCTTTGCGGCAGCGTTTGATTTTGACTGGCAGATTGCGGAACATCCTGATTTGCCAAAGGCCGCCGTTGCGGCGCTGGAGCCGCCATCCTTTGAGCCGGTCACTGCCGAGAATCCGGTGCTGCTGAAGGGAGATGACGCCGACCCGTTGATTGCCTTTCCTGCATTCAGCCCGCCGTCGCTTATTCCAGGCTGGGTGACTCCCGAGCAGTCCGCACTGGTGCGCATGATTGAAGCCGCACAGCATGAGCTCCGCAGCCAGGTGATGACGTTTTCCGCCATTCGCCACTATGGACCGAAGGGCTGGTGGCCGCAAATCGATACTGCGATCCGTGATGCGGCGGCGCGTGGTGTAAGGGTGCATGTCATTGTTGCTGACTGGGCACTGCGCGAACCGATGCAGGCTTACTTAAAGAGCCTGGCTGTGCTGCCCAATGTGACCGTTAAATTCAGTCAACTGCCGCAGTCACCGCAGGGTTTTATTCCCTATGCGCGCGTGGAGCACGCCAAGTACGCGGTTGCCGACGATCGCAGTGTCTACATTGGCACAGGCAACTGGGAATGGAGCTACTTCAACACTACGGTCGATGCCTCGATATTCCTGCACGGTTCCGGCCCGGCAAAGACGCTGACGGATATTTTCGACCGGGACTGGAATGGCCCTTACGTGACGACACTCGACCCCGGCAAGGAGTATTCCGCCCCGCGGAATCATTGACTGCTTGACTCCCGTGGTCTTCCGCCGTTGTTGCGTCAGCCAGCGCTAGCTGGTTGAGCGGTGTCTGTCTGTAGCGGTCTCGTCATTCCGTTCCTCCGGCGATTTCCCGGACAGATTTGCATCTCGCCCTGTTCCGTCTGTTCGTGGATGGAACGCCTGTAAAAGTTCGCTTGTAGGTTTGGATTTCCAAAGCCGGTTGTAGTTGTCCACTGAGCAAAAGCTGCGGCTCCACATGCGATCGATATACAGAGTGCCTTTCAGATGATCGATCTCGTGTTGCAGGATGCGGGCATACCAGCCTACCGCTTCGATCCGGATCGGTTCTCCATTTTCGTTCAGCGCTTTCACGCGTACCTTTCTGGCACGGGGCACCATTCCAACAAAGCCAGGCAAGCTGAGACATCCTTCAAAGAAGCTCGTGTCAGGAGAAGACAGTAACTGGATTTCAGGGTTGATCAAAACGTGGAACGGAACCGGCCGCCGCTCACGCTCGGCAAGTTCAGCCTCGGTGAGGTTTGCCTGATACTCTACCCTGTCTTCGACGATAGCAAGCTGTAATGGCTCACCAATCTGCGGAGCAGCGAGACCGACACCTGGAGCATCCGCCAGCGTCTCGCGCATGTGTTCGATCAGCTCTCGGGTCCGGCTGCTGCCAATTTCTTCCGGGTGAAGCGGCCGCGCCGCGGTGCGTAGAACGGGTTCTCCCACATTCACTATCTTGATTCTCATCGTCTCTTCTTAAGTCCTGATACTTTTCGCGCAGCTCTTCGGACTGCCGCAGCTTAACTCTTCCAACTTTTCCATCATCTATCCCGAAGGCCAGCCGGAGAACTCCGAAGATGCCGTCGCCCTTAGCGTCGGCACCGGCACTTTGCTCACCGTCACTCCGGGATGGGATAATGTTACCGGCTTTTAATCCGCCATGCAGAATTTGCGGGACTCCCGTTGGCCGCAAGCCGCTTCAGCCAATCCCGTCTCTTCGTTGACAGCTCTTCGGCACAGTGCATAGATTCGATTGCGTTCCAATTATGAAGGCGAGGAGCGAACCGCATTGCCAAGGAAAACCATCTCTGCCGTATGGGCCATTCTCTCTGACTCTCACTTTCTTGTTCCCGCCGCTGTCCTTGCTGGCGGCATTCTCCTGCTGGTTGCCCTGAGTTAAGCGGAGCCTGCTGCCGCCATGGACCCCAAATCTACATCCGGCGCACTGGCCGCTGTGCCAATGAAAGAGCGTTCCCTGCACTGGCTCGGCGTGCTGTGTGCCGTGGTTGCTGGCGCGTGGCTTGGCGCGGCAGAGGCGCCGGCCAAACTCGTCGTTACCGGCCTCTCGCCCTTTGCTGTCTCGCTCTGTATGGTGGCCGGCGTCTTTGTGGCGCGCTGGAGCTTTCCCACGCTGCTCAAGGGCACAACCTACATCTTTCGCGACCTCGGGCGGAGGCGCCATCTCATCGTGTGGGCGCTTCTGGCCGGTGGCCTGTGGGCCGTGGCAAATACGCTCACTGTCATCGCCATCCAGGATGTAGGCCTGTCCATCGCCTTTCCGCTGTGGAACGCGAATTCTCTCGTCGGCCTGCTTTGGGGCCGCGTCTTCTTCGGCGAGCTCAAAGGTGCGGGACTCGGCACACGGCTTCGCGTCGTGCTCGGCGTGCTTGCCGTCGTGCTCGCCGCTGCGCTGCTCGGCTTCAGCAGCGTGAGCCACCCCGCAGTTGCTGGCGCGCACGCCGTTCGCGGAATCCTTGCCGCGCTCGGCGCCTGCGTTCTCTGGGGAACCATGTACATTCCCTATCGCAAGGCCTACATCAGCGGCATGAACCCGCTCTCCTTTGTCACTGCCTTCACCGTGGGCGAGCTTGCCACCGTCGCCACGCTAGCCATTGCACTGGGAGGCGGTGTTCACGCACTTGTCTCCGAGCTGCACGGCGCGCGGCATCTGCTCTTCTGGCTCTTCCTCGGAGGATTCGTCTGGGTTGTCGGCGATCTCTTTCAGCAGTTCGCGGCCAAGTACATCGGCATCGGCCGCGGTATTCCACTCACCAACACCAACCAGCTCTGGGGCCTTGCCTGGGCCGCGCTGGTCTTTCATGAGCTGCGTCACGCCACCGGGCTCCAGATGCTCTTCGTCCTCGGTGGCTCGCTCGGCATGATCTTCGGAGCCATCCTGATCGGCTCCGCCGCTGCCTCCGGCCGCGAGCAGACCTCGCGCGATGATGCCGTGCTGCGCGAGTGCACGCGCTACAACCTCGACTACCTTGAAACCCTGCACGCCCAAAGCGGAATCGAGTCCGGCATCGAAGCCAATCCGGATCAGTCCCAGCCCGCAGGCAAAAGGCGCTGGTGGGACGTTCTCATCATGCTTGTCGCAACAGCTTTCTTCGTCTGCTTTGCGCTCACCGCGGCTCCACCTGCCATCCCCATGAGCGGCTTCTGGATCATCGTCCTCAGCGCCGCGCTGCTCGTCGTTCTCGCCGCGGGAGTATGGCGCCTGCGCCATGAAACCAACTTCAGTTGATCGAATCGGTTACGATTTCGCGCCAGAGCACCCTGCACGCTGGCCTGAATCGGTGTCTAATGGTAGAAGCAGAGGAAGGCTTATGGCATCCGCGACCGCAACGCATTCCGACCAGCCGCTCGGCGCGAACCCACTCCGTGCGGACATGGAAGAGTGGGACGAGTTCCTCAAAGGCCGCTACAAACAGGGCAAGTCCAAAGAAGAGTTCCGCGTGTATGACGCACAGGCCAACCCCGGCGTGGCGCGATTCTACCTCCAGAACCATGAGAACCAGGCCTTCGACTACGTAATCGCCAAGGAGAAAGAGTACTTCGGTCTCAACAAAGGACAGAAGTCCATCTGGGAGGCCGCTGACTTTCTCAACACCCTCGTCGATGACAGCGACCCCGACACCGACCTCACCCAGATCGAGCACCTGCTCCAGACCTCTGAAGCCATCCGCGCCGACGGCCATCCGCGCTGGTTCGTCCTCACCGGCTTTGTGCATGACCTCGGCAAAGTTCTCTGCCTCTGGGGCGAGCCGCAATGGGGCGTCGTAGGCGATACCTTCCCCGTGGGCTGCGCTTTTTCTGAGGACATCGTCTTCCCCGAGTACTTCAGGAACAATCCCGACCTCCATCACCCCGTTTACTCGACCAGGTACGGCATCTACAAACTCAACTGCGGCCTCGACAAGGTGCACATGTCCTTCGGCCATGACGGCTACATCTACGAGGTGATGAAAAACTACCTACCCATGGAAGCGCTCTACATGCTGCGCTACCACTCCTTCTATCCAGCGCACAAGCACGGCGCATACAGCTACCTGATGAACGAACAGGACCGCGAAATGTTCCGCTGGGTCAATGAGTTCAACAAGTATGACCTTTACTCGAAGGGCCATGAGAAACCGAACCTCAAGGATCTCAAGCCGTACTACGACGAGCTCTTTGCCGAGTTCTTCCCGGCAACGATCGCCTGGTGAATCGTAAGCGGGTCAGTTCCTTGCAAAGTTCGCAATCATCCTCTAAAGCCCACCCTTGCAGGGAGCCGCTGCGGCCTATTAGCGCAATGCAGCCTTATCGTTGCTCCCGATGGTCACCATAAAGTTTCCAGTGGCCCGAAGCCAATCTCAAAATCCCCGGCAAAATTTGAAAAGCGCCTCTCAGGCCCATCCGCGCTGGTACACGGTGAGAGCCCTTCACGGCCTGTTACAAAAAGAAAAGCGAGTGGTACGATGGGAGCCGTTCATCACCATTGATTGAAGCGGGAAAAGAGCGTTCTTATGGCCCAAACACGTGCGGACGAGCCTCGCGAAGTCAACCGGTCAATCTCCTTCAAGCACTTAGCTGTCAGCGCATTAATTCTCGGCTGTGCCAGTTTTGGCGCAGTCAGCCTCAACTCAACCTCCTGGACTACAGGAAACATCAGCATCCTGTGGCCTTCGACCGGCCTTCTGATTGGTATCCTTCTGTGCCTGCCGCGCCGGCAATGGCCGATTTATATCGCAATGGGGTTTTGCCTTGATGTCACCATCAACACATTGCCTCCCGTGCGCCAGACTTTTCCGTTTTGCGCCTACCTCGCGTTATGCAATGTTGTCGAGGTTTCACTGGGGGCATGGCTGCTTTATCCCGCACTCGCGCACAAGCGCTATCTGGCCCAGCCGCGGCAGCTTATCAGCCTTCTTGTCTTTGGCGTGGTTCTGGCTCCCGCAGTCGCATCCTTTTTTGCAGCTCTCTGCGTAACGGCTTTCCAGGATAAGCCGCTGCTGCAAGCCTTTTCTGACTGGTACTCGGGCGATGCGCTGGGGATTTCCATCCTCACTCCACTCTATCTATCGTTCCAAATGCCGTTGCCGTTTTCCAGGAGAAAGTGGCATGAGATCGTCAGCTTATTAGCCTGTCTCTGCGCGGTGAGCGTTGCAGTTTTCTGGCAGACGTCCCTGCCGCTGCTCTTTGCCATCCTGCCGGTGCTGCTTCTGGTTGAAGTGCGGCTCGGTATGGCCGGCGCGGCTCTGGGACTTCTTGCTGTTTCTGTCATCGGCGGATTTTTTACCGCGATTGCTCACGGGCCGATAGGACTGACGCATCTCACATCCCTCTCTGCGCGCACTCTGGTTCTGCAGGTATTCACCCTGGTCTGTATGCTCGTGGTTTACATTGCAGAGGCAGTGCGTACGGAACGGAACCAAATTGAAAACAATCTGCGTGCCAGTGAGCAGCAATTTCGTGTTCTGGCGGAAGAATCGCGCGACATCATTACCCTCAGTGACAGGGAACGCACGCTACAATATGTCTCCCCCGCCGTAAAGGCGCTGCTGGGCTGGGAGCCTGCGCAGTGGCTGCAAATGGGCCGCGCGCAAATTGTTCATCCTGACGACCTGCCCAGTCTAGACAGGCTCTATGTGGACTGCCTTGCCGGCAAAACCGGCAACACACTGGACTTTCGAGGCAGGAAGGTGGATGGGAGCTATCTTTGGGTAGAGGCCAACCTGGTATTGCGCCGCGATCCTGAAACCAGCGAGCCGATTGGTTTCATCGATGTCGTGCACGATATTTCCAGCCGTAAAGCCGCGGAAGAAGAAATGAGCAAGGCCCTGAACGTTGCCGAGAACCGGGCTACCAGAGATCCTCTGACAGGAATCGCCAATCGGAGATGCCTGGACGAATACCTTGAGAGCGAGTGGCAACGTGCCATGCGCACGCTCAATTCGATCGCCGTGCTGATGATCGATGTCGATTACTTCAAACAGTACAACGATATGTACGGTCATCTGCTGGGAGATAACTGCCTGAAGCAGGTTGCATCGGCGCTCGCGTCCAGCATCCGGCGGCCTGCCGATTTCCTGGCAAGGTATGGCGGCGAGGAATTCGTCGTGGTTCTGGCGGATACGGACGCGGCCGGTGCGCAGTCAATGGCTGAGCTGGTGCGTGCCGCTGTCGAGCTGAAACAAATCCCGCATGAAGGAAATCCTCGCGGCGTGGTAACAATCAGCGTCGGTTGTGCCGCCGTGACGCCGGAGCCAGGAGTGTTGAGCGCAAACTTGCTGATGAGCGCCGACGGGGCTCTCTATCAGGCCAAGTCGGCAGGCCGCAACTGTGTCCGCTTCGGCTGGGGGAAACGCGCCAGTTAGTGCCCGGGGAGCGGCATTCCCGCATCCGTCGCCTCTTTCCCTGCGGCCTGTCGGTATGAGCTTCACCGTGCAATCCGCTGTACAAGTGTGTTGAGCGCATCCAGCGCTCGATTCAGCTCGGTCTGGAGAGCTACGAATGTAATCTCCGCCTTCGCCAAATCTCCGGACGCGCCTTCCTGTTCGAGCTGCGTAGCCGCAGCGGAGGCTGCCGGAGCCGCCAGATTGGCCAGCGCTCCTTTGAGCGAATGGGCTCCGCGCTTCACTTCGTTGGAGTCGCTCTTCGCCAGGCCGTCCGCAATCTGCGCCAACTGAGCCGGGTAATCTTCCCGAAAGACCGTCACCAGCTCGGCCAGAAAATCGCGGTCGTTGCCAATCCGCTCCAGCAGTTCCTGTACATGAATGACTTCGTTGTCCGGCGCGCTACCGGAGTCCTGCAGAGCCGGCTCACGCGTAACTGCGTCCTGCGCCTTTTGCGCACTGTATTTCTCAAGCGCCGCATCCAGCTCATTGGCGCGAAGCGGCTTCGTCAGATAGTCATCCATGCCGGCCGCAATGACCCGTTCACGATCTCCCTTCATCGCCAGCGCAGTCATGGCAACAATCGGTTGGTGACTGCCGGTCTGCTCCTCGCGAGCGCGAATCGCTTTGGTCGCTTCAATGCCATCCATCTCCGGCATCTGCACATCCATCAGCACAATGTCGAAGCGGCGCTCTTCGAGCGCCTGCACGGCCAGCCGTCCATTTTCCACGATCGTGACTTTGTGGCCTCGCTTCTCCAGCAGCCCTTTGGCCAGCTTCTGGTTCACGGCATTGTCTTCGGCAAGCAGCACATCCAGCGCAGCGTGGAGCTTGTGGCTTTCCAGCGCGTCTTTGGTAAGAATGGCGGCCTGGTCATGGTCCGAAGCCGCGCCGAGAACGCGGGCGATCGCCTCGTGTAGCTCGGCCTGACGGATCGGCTTCAGAAGATACGCCGCAATACCCATCTCCTCACAGCGCGACGCATCTCCATGATGCCCGCTCGACGTCAGCATCATGATGGTTTCCAGAATCGACTTATCTTTCCTGCGGATATTCTCGATCAACTGAAAGCCATCCATTCCAGGCATCAGCATGTCCGTCAGGATGAGCTGGAACGGCACTCCCGCTTCCAGCGACTCCTCAAGCGCCGCTAATGCACTCTGCCCATCGGAAGCCAGCGTCGGCTTCATGCCCCAGTTCTTCAGCAGTCCTTCCAAAATCCGCCGATTGGTCCGGTTGTCATCGACGACCAATACTCTTGCGCCCGCGAGAGCATCTCCCGCCGCAAGTCCAGCCCCGGCGGCCGGCGCACGTTCCTCTCCGCGCTTCAACGGAACAGTGAAGTGGAACTCCGAGCCTTTGCCCAGCTCGCTCTTCACAGAAATGTTGCCGCCCATCATCTCCACAAGCCTGCGGGAGATAGTGAGGCCGAGTCCCGTGCCGCCGTACATGCGCGTTGTGGAGCTGTCCGCCTGACTAAAGGACTCAAAGACACTTTCCAGCTTGTCAGGGGCAATGCCAATGCCCGTATCCGCCACCACAAAGTGCAGCGTGTACTGGCCCGCATCCGCGGCGGCGGTTTCAACCCGCAGCGCCACTTCCCCTTTATGGGTAAACTTGAGCGCATTGCCAATGAGGTTGGTGACAATCTGCCGCAGCCGATGCGGATCTCCGCGCAGCATCTGTGGAACATTCGGGTTCACATCGCAAAGCAGCTCAATGCCTTTCTCATCGGCGCGCAGCGCCAGCGTACGGAGCGTATTCTCCATGCACTCGCGGAGATCGAAGTCCACTTCCTCCAGTTCCACCCTGCCGGCTTCAATCTTCGAGAAATCGAGAATGTCGTTGATGACGCTGAGCAGCGATTCACCGGAAAGGCGAACAGTTTCCAGGTATTCCCGCTGCTCCTGCGTCAGGCTGGTCTGCAGAGCAAGCTCCGTCATGCCGATCACGCCGTTGAGCGGCGTGCGGATCTCATGGCTCATGTTGGCCAGGAACTCGCCTTTGGCGCGGCTTGCGGCCTCCGCCATCTCTCTGGCTGCTTCGCGGTCGCGCTCCATCTGCTTGTGCCGCGTCACATCCCGCACAAAGGCGGCAAACAAAATCCTGCGTCCCGATACGATCGAAGAGATAGTCATCTCCGCCGGAAACTCGCGCCCATCCTTGTGTAGAGCCGTCACGTCCAGGCGCGCGTGCATGGCGGATGTTGTGTCGCGCAGCAACAGCGCGCGCGGAGTCCCTTGGATCTCCTCGTTCGCCTGATCGAGCAGGATGAAATCATCGAGAAGCCGCCCCTTGGCCTGGTCGCGCATCCATCCAAAGGTTGTTTCCGCCTGCGCATTCCAGTCCACGATACGCAGCGTGGAATCAAATCCAAGAAAAGCGTCGAATGCCGTTTCTACAATCAGCCGGTAGCGTTGCTCGCCCCTGCGAATCTCAAGATTCTTTATGGTGAAGCGGCGGTCAACAATCGAGGTGACAAAGACTATAACGAGCAGCAACAGCGTAACCTGCGTAATGACCAGGAGGCCAAGGCGGGTTACGTGGATTGCATTGTGCAGCACCACAGGCTGCATCGGCATGGCAGTGAAAGTGGCAGCCGCCATGCCCACGTAGTGCATGACGGGAATGGCCGCGCCCATCACCAGCGCGCTCAGTCCTTTTTTCCATCCCCAGTCCGCCGTGCTTTCCCTCAGCTTGAAGGAAAGATCAAGCGCCGCACCGGAGATGACGATGGCCAGCGCAATGGAGAGCGCAACAAGCCGAAGCGAATAGTGGCACATCGCCGGCAGGCGCATGGCGGCCATGCCGATGTAGTGCATGGCGGCAATGCCGCTGCCCATCACAATGCTGCCCAGGGCAATGGCTGGAACGCCGACTGTCTTGCGGCTCACCACAAACAGCGCCACGCCCGAAGCCACAACAGCGGCGAGCAACGAAAGCAATACTGTCGGCCAGTAGTAATACACCTCGACGGGAAGCTGCAGCGCCAGCATCCCGATGTAGTGCATCGACCAGATGCCGGCGCCCATGGCAACCGCGCCGCCGGAGAGCCAGAATAAGCGCGCCTTGCCCGCGGCAACGGTTACGCGTCCCGCGAGATCGAGAGCCGCATAAGCCGCCAGAATCGAAATCAGAATCGACAGGGCAACAAGGCGGAAATCATAAATGCCCGCGAGCACGGTACCGGTTCCAGCCATTCAAGCCTCCAGTAGCCTTCCGCAAGATTCACTCGGCGCATGGATTTACCCTTGCCCGCGGGTGATCTCCAGCGCGGCGGTCAGAATCTCCTCCAGATCTGCAAACCGGACCTGATAGTCGTCCATGCTTCGGCGGATAACTTCGAGAGCGTCCTCGCGCCCATACACGCCGGCAATCTCCACATTGGCGGAATGATCTCCCGGCGCCTGCTTGTAGGTGAGAAAGTAATGCTGCAGGCGATTCAGCACAGCGGCGGGAACCTGCGAAATATCCCTCCAGGCTCCAAAGGCCCCGTCGTCCTTAAGTACGGAGATAATCTTGTCATCCGCTTCGTTCTGGTCGAGCATTCTCAGGCCGCCGATAGGAATACACTCGACAAGAATGTTTCCGTGTTGAATCGGGCGGTCCGTCAATACGCAGATATCGAGGGGATCGCCATCCCCATCCATCTTGCGGCCCACTTTCTCGGAGGAAAACTCGGCAACACGCTCCCCGCAATATGTCTGCGGAACAAGTCCATACAGCGCAGGGCAAACGTTTGAATACTTCTGCGGCCGATCCACCTTCAGGTAACCGGATATCTTGTCAATCTCGTACTTCACCGTATCCGACGGAACCACTTCAATGAAGCATTGCAGAACCTCCGGCGCCTTATCTCCCGGAGACACGCCATGCCACGGATGCGGTTTAAACAACGTGCCCAGCAGCTTCCATAGTGGTTGTTCTGATTTCGCCATAAAACCGTCCTGCTTGCGAATGGGGGATTTGCGCCGTCGGGAAATGAGAGCGATTCTCATCCTGCGGCGGCATGGTGACACTATATTAGTGGCATTTGTGGAATAGGACGTTGTCCTGTTCTTCGTTTTTTCTTTCCCGAACCCAATTTTCATCCACAACGCGTCAGGTAGATAGCGAACCGATAAACCCGGTCAGCAGGACTGTCCACCCATTCCGGAAAGCTTTCCCGTCCGAACGGCCGGATGTCGCGTAAATTGCATCCAACTCTTTCGTAGCCGCACGTGGAGAGCACTCGTAACGTGCTTGTGCTTGTGGCGGCGGACTCGCTTAATCCAGCCGCGCAATGGAGCGTCGTAACGTTGAAGATCCTGCTAGTCGATGACGATCGGATGACCCGCAGCATGGCCGCGCGGATGCTTCGCCTGCAGGGCCATGAGGTGGTGGAAGCAGGCGACGGAGAGCTGGCCTGGCAGGCGATCGGGCGCGAGCAGGTTAATTTTGTGGTCAGCGACTGGATCATGCCAAATCTCGACGGCGTCGAGCTTTGCCGCAGGATACGCGCAGCGCAAACGCCCAGCTATGTCTACGTGATTCTCTGTACCTCCAAGGGAGAACGCTCCGACCTGATCGAAGGCATGGACGCCGGTGCGGACGACTTTCTGGTCAAGCCCATCAGCTCCGAAGAGCTGCGCGTAAAGGTCCGCGCCGGCGAACGCATCCTGACGCTGGAGCGCGGCCTGGAGGAAAGAAACCGGCAGCTCGAAGAAGTCCACGCCAGCCTGCAAAAAGCACATGCGCTTATTGAAGAAGACCTGCTCGCCGCTGCTCGCCTGCAACAGGCCATGCTGCCATCCGCCAGCCTGGAGAAGGACGGAATCTGCTGCCGCTGGCATTTTCATCCCTCCAGCTACATTGCCGGCGACATCTTCAACTTCTTTGAGGTAGGCGAAAACGCCATCGGATTCTACATCCTCGACGTCTCAGGACACGGCGTGCCCGCGGCCATGCTCTCCATCACCCTCAGCGTCGTGCTCACTCCCGATTCCATGGAAGGCAACATCCTTACGCAATATGATTCCGCCGCGGAAACTTACAGGGCCGCATCGCCTGATAGCGTGATTCAGGAGCTGAACCGCCGCTTCCATTCCAAAGATGATCGATATTTCACAATGATCTACGGTGTTATCGATCTACAATCGTCCACATTGCGCATAGGACAGGCCGGCCATCCCAGCCCGGTGCTTGCGCGCAGCGGAGGCGGCAGCCAGACGCTCGGCGCCGGCGGAATGCCCGTCGGAGTATGGCCGGAGATTGAATTCGACAGTATCGAAACGCAGCTCGCCATTGGAGATCGCCTCGTGCTGTATTCCGACGGCGTAACAGAGTGCCTGAACAACGCCGGCGAGCAGTTTGGCGAACGACGCCTGCTCGAAGCAATCGAAGCAGTGCAGGAAAACGATCTGGACACCATGTTCACAAAGCTGGTCGAGCGGATCAACGCATGGCGCGGCGGGAGAGAACCGGACGATGATCTTTCCCTGCTGGTCGTTGAGAGGTCTAAAAATTGAATTTCTCCAACTGGAGTCAAGCGAGGTCAAAAAATGAATTTTGAAGAAGCAAAAGCGGGAAACATTCTGGTATTAACCGTCAAGGCAAATCGTGTGGCGGCTGATGTTGTCTCTGCCTTCAAGCAGGGAATCGCCGGCTATGTGACCCAGGGCAATCAGAAAATTGTTCTGGACCTCAACGAGGTCTCCTTCATCGATTCCAGCGGGCTTGGCGCTCTCATCAGCGTCCTTAAGCTGATCGGCAATGGCGAGCTGGTGCTTTGCAACATACACCCGACCGTTGCCAGCATGTTCAAGCTCACGCGCATGAACAAGATATTCCGCATCTTTGGCAGCCGCGATGAAGCCATTGCGGCGCTCTCGTAAACTGTGAATCGCTCATGCGCCAGATCACCCTCACCATCGAGAGCGACATCCGCAACCTGTCGCTTGTGGCCGTGGCTGCTCACAGAATCTGTGAACAGCTTGGCGCCGGCCGGGAAGCAGCCGGCCAGGTGGAATTGTGCGTGAATGAGGCGGTAGCGAACTGCATTCATCATGCCTACCGGAATGCTCTTGGCCGGCTTGTATCGGTGAAGATTCTTGCAGCGGAGCATGAGATTCAGTGTGATGTCTGCGATACGGGCGAGTCCATGCCCCAGGCAAGCGTGAAGATTTTGACCAAAGGGCCGGGCAAAGCGGAGGACTTTGACGAGAAAAACCTTCTGCTCGAAGAACACGGCAGAGGCCTGAAAATCATCTCTTCCCTGATGGACCATGTTACTTATCTTCGCGAGGGCACGGTAAATTGCCTCCGCATGAAGAAGCGGATTGGCCCCTGACAGGCAGCGCGAATTCGTTACCCGGCATCAAGCTCACGGATCAAAAACGCATAATCAAGCGCAATTTCTTTCAGGTAATCATAGCGGCCGCTTGCGCCTCCGTGTCCGGCCTCCATATTCGTCACCAGCAGCAGCGGCCGTGCGTTCTGCTTGAGAGTGCGCAGCCTGGCGACATACTTTGCCGGCTCCCAGTACATAACTTGACTGTCGTGCAGGCTGGTCTTGACCAGGATCGCCGGATAACTCGCCGGTTTCAAGTTCTCGTACGGCGAATAACTCAGCATGTATCTAAAGTAAGTCTCTTCGTTCGGGTTGCCCCATTCTTCATACTCGGGCACGGTGAGCGGAAGTGAAGCGTCCAGCATCGTGTTTATCACATCCACAAAGGGAACATGCGAGACGACGGCACGGAAAAGATCGGGCCGCAGGTTGGTGACGGCGCCCATCAACAGTCCGCCGGCCGAGCCGCCTTCAATGGCCACGCGTGCCGGGTCGCCGTAGCCGGATTTTGTCAGGTGCTCCACGCAGGCGATGAAGTCGGTAAAGGTGTTGCGCTTGACGAGCATCTTGCCGGCGTCGTGCCATGTTTCACCCATGTCGCCGCCGCCGCGGATGTGTGCGTAGGCCATCACGAAGCCGCGGTCGAGCAGGCTCAGGCGGTTCGAGTTGAAGCCGAGCGGAAGCGCGTAGCCGTATGAGCCGTAGCCGTAGACATAGAGCGGATTCTTGCCGGTCTCGCGCCTGTCTTTTCTGTACACGATCGAGACGGGAACCTGTACGCCGTCCGCGGCCGTGGCGTGAATGCGTTCACTCGCGTAAAGCGTGCGGTCAAAGCCGCCGGGGATTTCCACCTGCTTGAGCAGCGTGGATTTTCCGTCGGCGAGGTCGTACTCGTACACCGAGCTTGGCGTTACCAGCGACTGATACGAATAGCGGAACGTGGCTGTTTCAAAGATGCGGTTGATGTGGGGATAAGCGCTGTAGGCCGGCTCGGGAAAGCTGATCTCGCCCGCGGGCGCGGCTTCCGGGCCTTTGCCGGAAAACTTATAAATGCGGAGATGCGGCAGGCCTTTTTCACGGTCACTAACAATAAAGAAATCACGGAAGATATCTACGTCTTCGAGCATGATTTCATCACGGTGCGGAATTTGCTCGGTCCAGTGTGCGCGATCCGGCGTATCCACCGGAGCTGTTACAAGACGGAAATTGCGGCCCTTGTCATTCGTGCGGATGAACCAGCAGCCTTCACGATGCTCAATAAAGTACTCGTGTCCATCTTCGCGCGGCGCGATGATGCGGAACTGGCTTTCGGGCTCATCCGCCGGCAGTACCTGTGACTCGCTCGTGATGTGGCTGTGCGATTCGAGCACGATGAATTTGCCGTCGCGCGTGCGCCCGGCGGCAAGATTGAAGCGCTCGTCGTCGTCCTGGTAAACAAGCGTGTCCGCGGCAAAAGGCGTGCCGCGCGTATGCCGCCAGAATTGGTACTGACGCTTCTGCTCCTCATCTTCCACGGTATAGAAGAGTGTGAAATTGTCCGCGGCCCACACCACGGAGCCCACGCGCTCGACTGTACCCGGCAACGGTTCGCCGGTTTCGAGATCCTTGATGCGCAGGCTGTATTGCCGGAAGCCGGTTGTATCGACCGTGTAAGCCAGCCAGCGGCTGTCGTCGGAGATATCCGTTGCGCCGACGGCAAAAAATGCGTGGCCCTGCGAGAGCACGTTGCCGTCGAGAATCACCTCTTCCGGCGCGTTTTCATCCGGCCGGACTGCGCCGCCGCGCTTGCGGCAGTGAATGGCGTACTGCTTGCCTTCCTCGGTGCGCGTGTAATACCACCAGTTGCCGTCGCGGTAGGGAACCGAAACATCCGTCTGCTGGATGTGGCTGAGCATCTCGCCGTAAAGCTCGTCGCGCAGCGCGGCTTGCGGAGCCATCATGGCTTCGGCATAGGTGTTCTCTGCTTCGAGATACGCCGCAACCTCGGGATTTTCCTTCTGGCGCAGCCAAGCGTAGTCATCGACGAGCGTAACGCCATGCAGCGTGGTTTCGGTATGTTCCTTGCGGGCAACGGGAGGCTGGGGAAACGCGTTTTCAGTCATTTCTCTATCAGTTTAGAAGGTCTACCGGCAGTGGACCGTCCTTCGGGAACTTCTCATAGCCGCACAACGTACAATGGAGTGCGATGAAATGCTTCGCTCGCCTTCCGGGGCATCGAGCCTGGCTGCTGGTGG
>JASHPD010000052.1 GCA_030038315.1 Acidobacteriaceae bacterium | reverse complement strand
CCAAGCTGCAGACCGCCTGCACGACGCCGGTGGCTGAGGGGCAGGTCTTTATTACCGAGTCGCCGGAGATTGCGCAGGCGCGCAAGGCCACGATTGAGCTGCTGCTTGGCAACCACCCGCTGGATTGCCCTGTGTGCGACGCGGGCGGCGAGTGCGAGCTGCAGGACATGACCTTCAAGTACGGCGCGGGCACCAGCCTGATGGTCGATGCGAAGCGCCATCGCGAAGAGCAGCAGTGGTCGCCGCAGGTTTTCTTTGACCGGCCGCGCTGCATTCTTTGTTATAGATGTGTCCGCATGTGCGGCGAGGGCATGGATGTGTATGCGCTCGGCATTCAGAATCGCGGCGTGACGGCGGTGATTGCGCCGAATGGCGGCGACCACCTGAACTGCGAAGAGTGCGGCATGTGCATTGACGTCTGCCCCGTGGGCGCGCTGACCAGCGGAAGCTACCGCTATAAGACTCGGCCGTGGGAGATGAATCACGTCTCCACTGTTTGCACGCATTGCGCGGATGGTTGCAAGGTGACGCTCGGCGTGCGGCAGGCGGATGATGGAACCGCGATTGTTCGCGCGGATAACCGCGACAAAAGCGGCATCAATGGCGACTTCCTTTGCGCGAAGGGGCGGTTTGGTTTTGATTTTGTCGAGTCGGAAGACCGGCTGACGAAGCCGCTGGTGCGCAATGCCGCCGGCAAGCTGGAGCCGGCGGCGTGGGAACATGCGCTGCGCGTGGCTGCTGCGAAATTGAAGGACGTTCGGGATGCCAAGGGCGGCAATGCGATTGGCGTGATCGGCTCGAATCGCACGACGAACGAAGAGAACTACCTGCTGCAGAAGTTTGCGCGCACGGTGCTGGGCACGAACAACATCGATCACGAGCGCACGGCGGATTATGTAAGCTTTGCGCAGGCGCTGGCCGGGCATGAAGGCAAGATTGCCGGCATGAGCGAGACGGCAACGGCTCCCGCGATTCTGCTCATCGGCGGAAATCCGACAGAAGAGCATCCGCTGCTGGCGTGGAACCTGCGCAGCAATGTGCGCTTGAATAATGCGCGTCTCTATATCGTCAATCATCAGTCGATCAAGCTGGAGCGGCAGGCGAAGGCCGTGCAGGGCGTTCCGCCGAATGGTTATAAAGACCTGACGGCGTTGCTGGAGCAGAGCGAGAATGAATTTGCCAAGGCCGTGGCGGCGGAAGAATCTCTGCTGGTGGTTTTCGGGCAGGAGTTCCGCGGCGAACTGCTGAAGTCGTTTGTGGCGTGGGGGCTGAAGCGTGGCAATGTGCGTTTTGCTTACCTGGGCGATCATGTGAACTCGCGTGGCGCAGCGGACATGGGCTTGCTGCCGGATTATCTGCCGGGATATGTGCCTGTGGCAGAGCCGGGAGCGTTTGCGCAGGAGTATGCGGGGCTTCCGACGAAGGCCGGCAAGTCGCAGCCGGAGATTTTTGCTACGGCGCGTCAAGGCGCGCTTGGCGCCTTGCTCGTCGTCGGCGCGAATCCGGCGAAAAACACCGGCGTAGATCCCGCGAACTTAAACGGCGCTTTTGTCATCGTGCTCGATATGTTTCTGACGGAGACTGCGGCGCTGGCGGATGTGGTGTTGCCTGCGGCGAGCCTCTATGAAAAGACCGGCACAGTGACAAACACCTTCGGCGACGTGCAGCTTGTGAAAAAGGCCGCGGATCACGCGGGAGTGAAGCCGGAGTTTGAGATTCTGGTTCGCCTGGCCGGAAGCATGGGCGTGGATGTGAAGACGCTGGTTCCCTTTGGCAAGAGCGGCGTGGTTGGCGATTTCGGCCAGTCGCGCGGCGCACAGGCCGGTGAGGCCGATCGCCATGCCGTGTGGTTGACTGCGAATGGTCTTGAACCGAAGGTCAGCCCATTCGATCCGCTGGCCGTGCTGGACGAAATCGAACGGCTGATTCCCTCCTACAAGCTGGACCGGCTGAATCTCTTCGCGGGGAATGCCGTGACGACCGAGCCTGGTTTTGTGCCGGTTTCAGCGATTGCGCCTGCGGGCAGCGATCTTATCGCTCCTGCGCACGATGGACTGTTTACCTCCGGCGAGCTTGGACGTTACAGCACCTATCTGCGCGAGTTGCAGCAGCATGAGGCGCCGGCATTGACGGAAACGGCCGCGGACTAACGAAGTTTTTGCGCACGAAAGGCTAGAGTCAAGTGACGATTTTGCAGTTTGTCCTGTTCAGTTTGCTCAAGGTGCTGGTAGTCACGGTGGTGCTGCTGACTGCCGTGGCCTATACGGTGCTTTTGGAGCGCAAGGTCGTCGGGCGCATCCAGAACCGCTGGGGGCCCAGCCGCGTTGGGCCCTTCGGGCTGTTGCAGCCGCTGGTGGATGGCGTCAAGCTCTTCCTCAAGGAAGATCTTGTGCCCGCAAGTGTCTATCGGCCGCTGTTTCTGCTGGCGCCGGTGCTTGCCCTGGGCTGCGCATTGGTCTCGATTGCCGTGGTGCCGTTCGGCAATCCCGCGGTTGCGCCGGAAGGGTTTCACCTTTTTCAGATTTCAGATGTAAACATCGGACTGCTGGTGGTGCTTGGCGTCACGTCGATCGGCGTTTATGGAATTGCGCTGGCGGGATGGTCGTCCAATAACAAGTATTCCCTGCTTGGCTCGCTGCGTTCTTCGGCGCAGCTCATAAGTTATGAGCTGGCGCTTGGATTGTCGCTGGTGGGTGTAGTGCTGCGGGCGGGTTCGCTCAATCTGCGCGTGATTGTGGAGAGCCAGGCCGGCCATGGCATTCTCTCCTGGAATATCTTTGGTGGATTTCAGATTGTCGCGTTCTTCATCTATCTGACTGCCGCTTATGCGGAAACCAACCGCGCGCCTTTCGATCTGCCCGAGGCCGAAAGCGAGCTGACTGCCGGCTATCACACCGAGTACAGCTCGATGAAGTTTGCAACCTTCTTCATGGCGGAGTACGCGAACATGATTACGGTGAGCTGCGTGGCCTCGCTGCTCTTTCTCGGCGGCTGGACGAGCCCCTTCGGCAGCCTGCTACCTCCACCGCACAACATCATTCTCAGCGCTCTATTACCGATCTTCTGGTTTGTCGTAAAGGTCTTCTTCTTCCTGTTTCTCTACATCTGGGTGCGCGGCACGCTGCCCCGCTTCCGCTACGACCAGTTGATGAACTTCGGTTGGCGCTACCTGATGCCGATCGCCATTTTGAACATTGTGGGAACAAGCCTCTGGCTTGCGCTGAAGCACTAAGCGCGCTGCGTTTCATACGGCACGCTCATTTACAATCGGAGAGGATTTTCACTTGGCGAAGCTGCTCTGCACCCTCTCCCTCATCGGTTTGCTCGTGAGAGCACACCGCCGACAGTATGCGATGGAACGATGCATCTGATTCTCTTTATCATGTTTGCCGGATTGTGCCTGGCGGGAGCTTTGAATCTCCTGCTGCAGAAGCATCCCATTAACAGCGCCTTGTCGCTGGTGGTGGTGATGACTTCGCTGGCGGTGCTGTATCTGCTGCTGGGCGCGGAGTTCCTGGCCGCCGCGCAGATTATCGTTTACGCCGGCGCCATCATGGTGCTCTTCACCTTTGTCATCATGCTGCTCAATGCCGGGCGCGAGGAGCGGACGCGAGGCAGCGTGTCGGCGGTTGCACTCGGCTTTCCTGCCGTGGCTGCGATTCTTGCTGTGATCGCTACGGTGATCCTGAAAGCGCAAGACCTGGGCTCCGCTTCGCTGAGCGATGGCATTACATCGACGGAAGAGCTGAGCCGCGTGCTCTTCCATGAATTGCTGCTGCCGTTCGAGGTCACCTCCGTGCTGATCCTGATTGCGATTCTCGGCGCAGTTGCGCTGGCGCGGCGCGGCAATGGAGAGGAGGCGGGCAAGTGATTCCTCTGTCATGGTACCTGCTGCTGAGCGCAGCCTTGTTCGCGCTGGGGATTGTGGGATTCCTCATCCGGCGCAACCTGATTACGATCTTCATGTCGATTGAGCTGATGCTCAACGGCGTCAATCTCTCCTTTGTCACCTTTGCGCATCAGTGGCACCTGGTGAAGGGGCAGATCTTTGTCTTCTTTGTGATGGTGGTGGCAGCGGCTGAAGCAGCCGTGGGATTGGCCATCATTATTTCGATCTTCCGCGCTCGCGCAACACTGGCCGTCGACCGAATCGACCTGATGAAGCTATGAACGGACCGCTGCTCTTTTTACCGTTAATTCCGCTGCTGCCTTTCGCAGGCTTTCTGCTGAATGGGCTCTTCGGCAGCCGCCTGCCCAAGCCGCTGGTCACGCTGATTGCGCTGCTCGCGCCGCTCGGCTCACTGGCCATCGTGGTGCACGATGCCTATCTTTACTGGTCCGGCGCTCTTGCCGTGCCTGCGATCGAGCACAGCGCGCCGGCATGGATTTCCGCAGGCACGCTGCACATTGACTTCGGCTTTGTCTTCGATCAGCTCTCGCTGACGATGCTGCTCATCATTACCGGCGTAGGCTTCCTGATCCATATTTACTCCGTCGGCTACATGGCGCATGAGGAAGGCTACTGGCGTTACTTCGCTTACCTGAACCTGTTCCTCTTCTTCATGACGGTGCTGGTGCTGGCCGGCAATGCCCTGCTGATGTTTGTCGGCTGGGAGGGTGTGGGCCTCGCGTCTTACCTGCTCATCGGCTTCTACTTCAAGCGGACATCGGCCGCCGACGCAGGTAAGAAGGCCTTCGTCGTCAACCGCATCGGCGATTTCGGCTTCCTGATCGGGATCTTTCTGCTGCTGGCAAACTTCGGCACGCTCAGCTTCAGCGAGATTGCAACGAAACTCGCAGCGAATCCCGGCTGGCAGGGCGGCGTGCTGACGTGCATTGCGCTGTGCCTGCTGCTCGGCGCGACGGGCAAGAGCGCGCAGTTGCCGCTGTATGTCTGGCTGCCGGACGCGATGGAAGGCCCAACGCCAGTCTCCGCGCTGATTCACGCCGCAACGATGGTTACAGCCGGCGTTTACATGATTGCGCGCAACCATGCGCTCTTCGATCGCTCTCCGCTTGCGCTGACGGTGATTGCGATTGTCGGCACGGCCACGGCTCTGCTGGCTGCGACCATCGCACTGGTGCAGACAGACATCAAGCGCGTGCTGGCTTACTCCACGGTCTCGCAGCTTGGCTACATGTTCCTGGGCTGCGGCGTGGCGGCTTACTCGGCCGCGGTCTTCCACCTGATGACGCACGCCTTCTTTAAAGCGCTGCTCTTCCTCGCGGCCGGCTCGGTAATTCACGGCCTGGGCGGCGAGCAGGACCTGCGCAAGATGGGCGGCCTGCGCAAGAAAATGCCCATCACCTTCTGGACGATGACAGCGGCGGTCTTCGCCATTGCGGGCTTCTTCCCGTTTGCCGGATTCTTCTCGAAGGACGCAATCCTGTACGCAGCATTTCTGCAGGGCACAAACGGAAAAATCTTCTGGGCAGTGGGAGTCTTCACTGCCCTGCTGACCTCGTTCTACATGTTCCGGCTGTGGTATCTGGCCTTCCTCGGCAAGCCGCGCAGTCCGGAGCTGCATCCGCATGAGAGCCCGTGGTCGATGCTCGGACCGCTGGTGATTCTCGCCGCGCTTTCCGTTGGCGGCGGATGGATCGGAATCGAAAAGTTCGGCGGATTCCTTTCGCCTGCAGTCGGTCCGATGCCAACAAAGGGTGGGAGCAGCTCGCTGGAGCTTACGCTCAGCATTGCCGCGGTTGCCCTGGCGATTGTGGGCTGGCTGATTGCGCACCTGCTCTACTTCGCCAAGCCGGAAAAGCCGGCGCAGCTTGCCGCGTCGGTGTCCGGGCCGTACAAGCTGCTGCTGAACAAGTACTGGGTGGACGAGCTTTACGGCGCGGTGATCGTCAAGCCGATTCTTGCCGTCTCGCGCTTCCTTCTGGAGTGGCTGGTTGAGTTCGCCATTCTTGGCGGACTGGCCTGGCTGCTTGCCGGACTGGCTATGCTCAGCGGAGCGATTCTGCAGAAATGGCAATCGGGCAACCTGCGCTCTTATGCCGCGTGGCTGGCGGCGGGAGCGGCCGCGCTGCTGCTCTTTGCGCTGGTTCCGTGGACAAGCGTGCTGGCCAACTTCGGCATTCACCTTAACCTGGTTCACTTCTACGGAGCGGGGCGATAAGAGAATGAACGCATTTAACGACTCGATTCTCACTTTGATCCTGCTCGTGCCTCTGGCCGGAGCGCTGTTGATCGCGCTTCTGCCGGATCGTGGCAAGCTGCCCGCGTGGCTTGCACTGATTACGGCGCTGGTCACCTTTGGATTTACGCTGCATCTGCCGGCGCACTTCATCGTCGGCCAGCCGGGATTCCAGTTCGAGGTCAACCGGCCGTGGATTGAGAGCATCGGCATCTCCTACCACGTCGGCGTGGACGGGCTGAGCCTGTGGCTTGTGGTTCTCACCGGACTGCTTGCGCCTATCGGCGTGCTGGCAAGCTGGAACGCGATCAAGGAGCGCCGCAAGATCTTTTACGCGCTCTTCCTGGTGCAGCAGACAGCGATGGTCGGCGTATTTATCTCGCTCGACCTGATGGTTTACTACGGCTTCTGGGAGCTTTCACTGATTCCGATGGCGATTTTGATCGCCATGTACGGCCGCAAGGACGGCGCGAAAGCGGCTCTCAAATTCTTCCTTTTCACTTTTATCCCTTCAGCGCCGCTGCTGGTTGCAATCCTCTGGCTCTACGCGCACACGGGAACCTTCAACTTCGCCGAGCTGCAACCGCTCATCGCCAGCGGCGCGCTGCCCGCGGGAGCGCTCTTCTGGGTTGCGCTGGCGTTCCTCTTCGCCTTCGCAGTCAAGGTTCCCATCTTCCCGCTGCATGGCTGGCTGGCGGACGCGTTCAGCGAAGCTCCCGTAGCGCTGGCAATGGTCATCGCCGGCAAGCTCGGGCTCTACTCGATGCTGCGCTTCCACGTGGGACTCTTCCCGGAGCAGACAAAACAGATTGCGCCGCTGCTTATCGCGCTGGCCGTCATTGGCATTCTCTACGGAGCCTTTCTGGCGCTGGTGCAACGGGACTACTGGCGGCTTGTGTCCTTTGGCGCAGTCAGCCACTTCAGCCTGATCGTTCTCGGCATCTACGGCCTGACGCTCATCGGGCGCGACGGAGCGATCTACCAGACGCTGAATCAGGGCATCATGGAGGGCGCGCTCTTTGTGCTGCTCGGCGTGCTTTACTCGCGCTATGAGTCGAGCCAGATTGCCACCTTCGGCGGCGTGGCGGCAAAGCTCCCGCGCGCTGCGGCCTTCTTTGTCATCACGTCGCTCGCCATGATCGGACTGCCGATGCTGAACGGCTTCATCGGCGAGTTCCTCATCCTGTCGAGCACCTTTACCGGCGTCAGCAAGGGATGGGCGATCGTTGCCACGCTGAGCGTGATTCTGGGCGCTTCCTACGCGCTGTGGCTTGTGCAGCGGCTCTTTTACGGCCCGGAGAGCCCCCTGGCCGCCGAGAAACCTGTCGTCGATCTGCGCATCAACGAGTGGATCGCGCTGGTTCCGCTGGCCGTGCTCATGCTTGTGATGGGCATTGCGCCGAACATCTGGCTACCCTCGATTGAAAGTTCCATGAACCAACCTCAGACAAAACAAACGGCCTCATCGCCGCATCTCGCGTTGCCCGCTTTGGCGCAGGCTGTCGCATCCGGCAAGGAGGCGACGCGATGAACACCGACCTGCTGCGCATTCTTCCGGAAGTTGTTCTCGTTGTCGCCGGCGTTCTTGTGATGCTTATCGATGCGGCTCTGCCTGCCGCCGCGCGGCGACGCCCGCTTGGCTGGGTGGCCGCGCTGGGCACCATGGTGGCGCTGTGGAGCAGCATCTTGCAGCTTCGCATCGAGCCGGGCACCGCTTTCTTCGGTGCGGTGGAGACCAGCCCCTTCACGGTCTTCTTCCATGTGCTCATCTGCGGCATCGTTCTCGTCGCGTTGCTGATCGCGCTCGATACGCTGCCCCGCGACAGCCACCATCAGGGCGAGTTTTACGCGCTGGTTCTCTTCGGAGCCTCCGGCATGTGCCTGCTCACCGGCGCGGTCGAGCTTCTGGTGGTCTTTATCGCTCTTGAGATTTCGTCGATCTCCACCTACATTCTGGCCGGCTATCGCAAAGAGACAGGCAAAGGACCGGAAGCGGCAATCAAATACTTTCTGCTCGGCTCCTTCGCTACGGGATTTCTCCTCTACGGCATCGCGCTGCTCTTCGGCGCAACGGGCACAACGCAGATTTACGAGATCGCGCACCGCGCCGCAACCGCGCAGAACCACACCTTTGTCGTGCTGGCGCTGATGCTGATGCTGGTGGGCATCTTCTTCAAGGTCTCCGCAGCCCCGTTCCACGTCTGGACGCCTGACGTCTACGAAGGCGCGCCTTCCCCGGTCGTCGCGCTGCTCTCCACTGCGCCCAAAGCCGCAGCCTTCGCGCTGCTGCTGCGCGTGCTTTATGAGATGCTGCCCGACCTGCGCTCGCTCTGGATGCCTCTGGTGTGGGTCGTCGCCGTGGCTTCCATGACCATCGGCAACCTGGCCGCGCTGCGCCAGCAGAACGTAAAGCGAATGCTGGCTTACTCGTCGATTGCCCACGCCGGTTATCTACTGGTCGCCTTCACGGGCCTCGGCGCAAGCGGCATCGCAGCCGCGACCTTCTACACGGCCGCCTACGCCGCCATGAACGTCGGCATCTTTGCCGTCGTCACGCTGGTCAGCGGATACGACGATCAGCTCCCGCTGATTGCCGACTTCCGCGGCCTGCTTTACCGCTCGCCGCTGCTCGGCAGCCTGCTGGTCTTCTTCCTCATTTCACTGGTGGGAATTCCCTTCACCGGCGGCTTCTTCGGAAAGTTCTACTCCTTCTCGGCCGCAGTGGGCGGCGGCGCGGTCTGGCTGGCAATCATCGGCCTGCTGAACTCCGGCGTGGCATCGGCTTACTACCTGCGGCTGGCGTTTACGGCCGCGCAAAAGCCGGAAGATGGAGCCGCCGCTCCCCGTTTTGCAGCTCCGCAGATCGGCGCGGCCGTGATTGCAGCCCTGTTGTTCACCGTGGGAACTACGCTCTGGCTTGGCATTGCGCCGGAGCCGATTCTGCGCGCCGCTGAGACCGCCGCGCGTGCTTTGCAGTAAAAGCGCGCGTTCTCAGAACAAAACCACAGTAACTGTATCCTTTTGTAGCTTTGCGGAAAGTAGATTTTTCTTGAGGAAAAATCTACTTGGCGGTTGCGGCTTCGAGAGAGACCTACTGTGGTTTTGCTGTTAGTCGGCCTCGGCCGGCATGGCATCTCTCGGCGCCAATGCCGGGGCCTGCTGCGTGCGTGCCAGCAGAAGATTGCGGTAGTACGAAACCGTAAGCCGCAGGACATGCTCTTCTGAAAAGTTCTCGATTGCCCACCGCCGGGCCGCGGTTCCCATCGCCCGGCGCCTGCTCTCACTCCGCAGCAGATCGAGAATTGCCTCATAGATAGCCTCGGGGCGCCCGGGAGGAATCAAAAGCCCGGTCACTTCCGGCACCACCGCGTCCCGAGCGCCCGTGGCGAGCGTCGTAATCACGGGAACCTCGGACGCAGCGGCTTCGAGCACCGCGTTCGGGAAACCTTCGCGCCACGTCGGCAGAACCATCATGTCCATGGCGCGATACCAGGGAGCGGTATCTTTCACAAACCCCGTGCAGAGAACATTGGGATGGCTTCGAATATAGGCCTGCAAATCTCCATCCAAGGCGTCTTCCGATTCATCGAACCAGCCAACCAGCAACAGCCGGGCTTGCGGCGCCACCTTCAGCAGGCGATCGAAGGCTTCCATCAGCTCCGGAACGCCCTTATCCCGCGTCAGCCTGCCCACAAAGCCAATCACCGGCGCGCAATCGGGAATTTTAAGCCGTTGCCGGAGCGCGCTCGGGCCCGGCGCAAAGTGCGCGAAATCCACTCCGTGGCTGCTGCCGTTTCCCACCAGCTTCAGTTTTTCTCCGGGCGTGAGGCTCAGCGCGAGCGCCTCTGCCAGCAAGCTCTTACTGTTGCACAGAACAAAATGCGAGCAACAAACCGCCATTTTTTCAGCCGCGGCCAGAATCCGGCGCTGGATTCCCGAGATTGTTTCGAGGCGCAAGCCGCGCAGCAAATACACTCGCACCGGCACTCCGCTCAAAAACGATGCAATGCTGCCCAGCAGCCCGGCCTTCGGAGTGCTGAATTCCGTCATTTCCGGACGAAGGCGGCGCAGCACGCGCCACAGGCGAAGCAAGGAGATCAGATCGTGAACAGGAGCAATCCCTCGCCGCATCGGAACAGCAATCCGCTCCAGACCCTCGTCAGCGGCAAGCCGGTCAAGCAACGGACCGGGACTGGCGACAAGCACAACACGGAATCCAGCCTCACGCAGCGCCCGGTAACGGCTGGCCACCACCACGCATGTCTGCGGGTGTGTGATTCCGACTACGATCAGCGGGCTCTGCACAGCAGGACGCAACGCTGTCCGAGCAGTCTGCTCGTTGGGAGGCTCTTGCATGAGACCTCTTTCATCTTTTCCGATGAACTTGGCAGACGGAGAGAAAATTCCTGAGCAACGCCCAGGCAGTTGCACAGTATTCGAGCAGATTCCTGTGCCCGGTACTATTACTGTCGTGTATTTTGGTAACAGCTTACCATGACCACCAGAAAAATTGTGCTTTTTCTAATTCCGCATCTGGGCGGCGGCGGGGCGGAACGTGTGCTTGTGCATCTGGCTGCCGGGCTTCCGGATGAGAAATTCGCGGTGCACCTTGGCGTGGTGAGTCGCGGGAGCCTGGGAAACATCAATCTCCCTGCGAGCGTAACTGTTCATGCAATGGGAGTTAAGCGAGTCCGATTCGCCTGCGTTCCGCTCCTGCGCCTGATCTGGAAGCTGAAGCCTGACCTGATTTACTCCGGAATCTTTCACCTGAATTTTCTGGTTTTAGCGCTGCGGCCGCTGATGCCGCGCAGGACCAGGTGCATTGTCCGGCAAAACGGCCTTACGGCGGCGCAGGCAGGAACGAGCCGCAGGACGCGCCTTTTTTACCGAGTGCTGTATCCGCGCGCGACAACGGTTGTGTGCCAGACCGAGACAATGGCGGCGGAGATGAATGCACTGCTCGGAAACAGCGCCAAAATCCGCGTGCTGCCGAACCCTGTGATGCCATCTTCCCCAACGCTGCCATCTGCCGAGGATCTCCAGCAAGGCGAACCGGGGCCGCATCTGCTCGCCGTTGGCCGTCTCGTCCGGGAAAAAGGATTCGACCTGCTGCTCGCGGCTTTTGCCAGGGTGCGCGAGCAATTTTCCAACGCGCATTTAACGATCCTGGGCAAAGGTTCTGAAGAAGCTGCCTTAAAAGCGATGAGCCGCGAGCTTGGCATCGAAGCCTGTGTTGCGTTTCCGGGCTATGTGGACCATCCCGAGGAGTGGTTTCCGCGGGCGCGGCTCTTTGTGCTCTCCTCGCGGCAGGAAGCCATGCCGAACGCGCTGCTCGAAGCTGCCTCCTGCGGCTTGCCCATTGTGGCCGCGCCCGCACTGGGAGGCTCGGTTGACGCGCTGCGCGGCCTGCCCGGATGCTGGATCGCGGATGAATGCTCGGCGCAGGCGCTGGCCAAATCACTCTGCGAAGCACTCCACTCCCTCGGCGCCGTGCGACGAATCGAACACGCGTGGATCGAGCCCTTTCGCATGGAGAATGCGCTCGGCGGGCATGAGGCTCTGATCGATGAAGTCTTAGCCGAGCGCAGGGCGGGAGCGCAGGCATGAATTCCATTGCGTTCCTCATTCCATCCCTGAGCCGGCACGGCGGCGCGGAGCGGCAAACGGCCCAGCTTGCCGGGGGATTGGCGAAACGCGATTGGCGCGTCTCTGTTGTAACGCTCGCAAACTCAGACGAGGAAGAAAGGCTGAAGCTCGGCGCGCAAGGAGTTGCGTGCATCGATCTCTCCATGCGCAAAGGGCTGGCCGATCCTCGTGGCTGGATGCGCCTGTGCTTATGGCTGCGCGCCAACCGGCCCGACATTGTTCATGCCCATCTGCCTCATGCGGCGTGGATGGCGCGCTGGTCGCGGCTCTTCGCGCCTGCGAGAGTGGTGATCGATACGATCCACACCGCCGGAACAGGCGCCGCGGGCCGCAGGCTCGGCTACCGATGGAGCAACTGGCTTACCGATCATGTAACGGCTGTCAGCCACGGCGCTGCGGATGCGTGGTTAATGGCACAGATGGTTCCCGCAGATAAGCTGACGATCCTTCCCAATGGAATCGATACGGAGCTTTGGAAACCTGATCCGAGGATGCGGATTGAGATTCGCAAGCAGCTTGGAATTGGCGATACGTTTCTGTGGCTTGCCGCCGGGCGACTTGAGCCGGTCAAGGACTTCCCTACCCTGCTGCGCGCATTCGCACAGCTTCCGGCGCAGGCGCATCTTGTTCTTGCAGGCAGCGGCTCACAGGAACGCGAATTGCGATCGCTTGCCACGCATCTCGGACTCGCCGATCGCGTGCGCTTTCCTGGCTTCGAGCCGGATTTGCGCCGCTGGATGCAGGCGGCGGACGGCTTTGCGCTCTCCTCACTCTGGGAAGGACTTCCCATGAGCCTTCTTGAGGCCGGCGCATGTGGCTTGCCGAGCGTTGCCACGGAGGTTGCGGGAGCGAACGAGATTCTTGCCGGCACACACAACGGATTTCTTGCTCGCGTTGGCGATCCGGCGTCGCTTGCCGCAGCCATGACGCGGTTGATGAATCTCTCCGGCCAAAGCCGGCAAAGCATGGGACAAGCGGCGCGGGAAACCGTGATCGCCCGCTATAGTCTGCCGGATGCTCTCGACCAATGGGAGCATCTCTACGCAAGCCTCCTCGCTGGCCATCCGCACGCGTCGCGAACGGGAGACGCGCGAATCAGCCGCGCTTCATGGACAATGCGCGTTTCCGAACGCGGCGCAGGCGCAAGCGCCACAGGGCAACCGCTTCCAGGAGCGCCTCACGCGCATGAAGCTCGCCGGGAGTGAATTCAGCGCAAACGCGCTCAAAGGAAGTACATTGCTCCGCATGTTTTTCAAGAAACGCTCGCAGTGCGTCCGATTGCGTCTGAGTCATTGAATTGGGGTGCAGGCAAATCGTCCACAGGCCCCTGCGGCGGCTTACGGGAGCCCAGAGCTGCTGTGGAATCCACACAACTCCTTCGCGCAGGAACGGAATCCGCGCCAGCCCGTCCGAGAGATAGTTGATGCCTTCACCGCGAAGCGCCGTCAGCGTGTTTCGATCGAAGCCATGACGCGGAGCCACCCAAAGCGCGGGATGCAGGCCGTGTCCGCGCAGAATCTCCAGCCCTGCGCACAGCATCTCGCGCTGTTCATCGAGCGGCAATCCGGCAAACTCGGTGCGCCTGTGAAGCGGGATCAGGCTCTTGCCGCGGCTGGCGCAGTGATGGTAACACCCATGCAGCGCAGTCGCGGCGCCGAGCGATTCGAGCTCGCGCATCTTTTGCCAGAACTCCGGATCGGCCGGCGAGCACGCCAGCTCCGGATCGCGATTATCCGGCACAACGGCAAGAATCGGGCGAATTGCATAAGCGCGCACCAGCGCGAGAAGACGCTCCAGGCGCCGATGATCGACCGATGGGCACAGGTCGTCGATGCGGATCAGGTACTGCGCGGGTTCAGGAATGCGGTCCATCTTCGAGATTGTTCCGGAACGGCAAGAAAGCCGTTTCGCCTGCGTGCCGCAATAAACGATGCGCCCAGAAATGGAGAAATGCAAGCGTGGCTACGGTCCATAGCGACGTTGCCAGCGCAATTCCGGGCAATCCCATCCAGCGCATCAGCACGAGGTTGAGCGCGATATCGAGAGCCAGGTTCATCAGCCCGCAATAAAAGATAAGATCCGTGCGGCGCATGGCCAGAATCAGGCGATAAGGAACGCGGCTCACCGCAAAAAACGGAATTTGAATGGCGTAGAGGATCAGCACAGGCACAACAACCGCGGTGTCGCGCGTGCCGAATGCGCCATGCTGCAAGGTCACACGAATCAGCTCCGGCGCGCCGATCATCAATACAAGCGCGATGGGAACTGCGATCAAGGCCGTCCAGCGCATCCAGCGATGCAGCTCCCTGCGGCATTCGTTCCAATTCTTCTTTGCCACAAGAACAGAAAAATGCGGTGTGAGCGTGGCGGAGATTGCGGATGAGAACAAGGCGACCATCACGCCGGCGAACCGCCCGGCATACACCAGGGCGGAGACACTCCCGGCCGGCAGCATCGCCGCCATAGCTTGATCCACCAGCAGTCCGCCGGACGCAACAAGCGAGCTGAGCAGAACAGGCCCATACTGGCGAGCTACTTCGCGCTCATCTTCCGTCAGTTTTCTCCAGCGCGGCAGAAAGCGGTAGCCGTTCCGGCCCATCAGCCACATCATGAACGCGGCATGAGCCGCAGTGGCCAGCAATGTCGCATAGACCAGCGCCCAGATGCCGAGCGAGCGGTGCAGAAGAAATGTAACGAGGATGATTCCAAACGGCACAAGCCCCGGCGCCAGCGCGGGAACAACAAAACGCTCGACCGAATTCAGAACCGCGGTGCAGTTGCTGGCCACGCCGGCCAGCAGCACCATGGGAAGCAGCGCGTCGAAGAGCCGGATGGAGAGTGCCAGCTTGGGCGGCGCAAAATTCGACGCAAGATGCGGAAATACAAGCGGCGCAAGCGCAGCCATCCCGAGCATGGCGGCTGCAAGAAGAAGCAGCAGCCACAATGTCGAATTGGAAAGCAGCTCCTGCGCCTTGCGCCGCCCATCCCGGATGCCCACGCGAATCAAGGTTGGAATCAAAGCCTGATTCATCGACTCGGCAATCAGGTTTACAAGCAGGCTGGGAATCAGCAGCGCGATGAGAAAAGCATCCATCGCATCGCTGCGGCCATAGATTCCCGCAAGAACGAGTTCTTTCAGCGTGGCAAGCAGCTTGACGGCAACGCCGGCTGCGGCAACCGCGGCCGCGGCATGAAAGATGCGCCGGGATGCGTGCTGTTCCTGCCGCGGCAATGCGAGCGATTTCTCCATGCCGCACTAGCCTGCCTGCGAAGCAACCGTAGGCGCAATCGCCCGATCGCCGTCCGCGGAGAAGCACTGCGCGAGCGCGTCAGGCTGCTCGGCGGCAAGGCGTCCCGCACAGGCAACCAGCCCGAGCAGAAACCACGTGCTGCGATTCTGCTCGACCGTGGCCGCAAGCGTCGTAACGCACCAGACCGTCATGGCAGTTGCCATGCAAATCCGCAGCGGCCCGGCCGTGCGCGCCGCGGCGCGAATGCACACCAGCACAATCAACGCGCTCAGGGCGATGGCAACCACGCCGCCCTGCACGCCGAGCGAAAGCAACGTGTTGTGCGCGGTATCGATGGGCGCCAGCCCGGCCGCGCTCACAAAGGAGCCCGCACCGGAGCCGAAGAACGGCGCACGAATAAACGCGAGCCATCCCGCGGCCCATATATCGAGCCGTTGATTCAGGTCGCCGCCCTGCAACTGCGCCGGAATTGTTGCCAGCCGATCGAGCGTTGCCTGCGGCACTGTCATCCAGATCGCGGCAACGATGGCAGGAACGCCGAGAATCGCAGCGGCCAGTCTGCCACCGCCACGCCGGAGCAGCAGAAAGGCAGAGCCAATGAGCGCGACAAGAGCCGCGAGAAAGCCCTCCCGCGAGGCGGTCAAAAGAATAGAGAGAAATCCCAGCGGTAAATAGCCCAGCGCAACAAGCCTCATGCTCCA
>JASHPD010000009.1 GCA_030038315.1 Acidobacteriaceae bacterium | reverse complement strand
CCGCAACCGCATTCTCTCCGCGTTCTATCTGGCGATTCCCGTCGGCGCGGCGCTGGGTTATCTTGCCGGAGGCACGCTCGGCGTCCGCTACGGCTGGCGCACGCCATTCTTCCTCTGCGCTTTTCCGGGTTTGCTCGTCGCCGCGCTTTACTGGCTGCTGGGCAGGGAACCGGAACGCGGCGCAGCCGACCACATCCAGCCCGACCGCAGCCGTACCAGCTTCCGTGGACTCTTTACCAACGGAGCTTTTTTGACTGCGACCTTCGGCCTGGCCGCGCTGACCTTTGCGATGGGCGGAATTTCAACGTGGGTGCCGACGTTTCTGCACCGTTCCCTCAACTATCCGGTGGACAAGGCCAGCATGATCGTGAGCGCTATCACGGTTGTGGACGGCATTGCCGGAACCTCGATCGGCGGCTGGATGGCGCAGCGCTGGCTCCGCACCAACGATCGCGCGCTTTACCTGTTTTCCGCGCTGAGCGTGGCTCTGACGCTGCCTTTCGGCGCGCTGGTCTTCTTCGGCCCGCGCTCAACGGCCGTTCCCGCGCTCTGGGCGGCGGAGTTTTTTCTTTTCCTGAACACCGGCCCGCTGAACGCGGCAATCGTCAACTCGGTCTCGGCGCCCGTCCGCGCCACGGCGATTTCGGTGAATCTCTTCTTTATTCACTTCTTCGGAGACACCTTCTCGCCGCAGATCATCGGCGCCATCTCCGACCGCACGAACCTGCGCACGGCGCTCGGTGTAACGCTAATTTTTCTGGTAATTTCCGCAGTGATTCTTCAAGTGGGTTCTCGTTTTGCTCCGCCGCTTGGCGGAACCCAAGGGGCTGCGCCTTAGAAGGCAATCCATCCTTGCCGGAAACGCCGCGGTTTCTCCGATGAGCACAATTATTGCTGTGGAGACTGCTGCGGAATCAGCGGAAAGCCCGTCAGAATGGTCTCGCCGCGCTTGCCCTGGTACATCCGCATATCGGCCTGAATGCAGAGCGACTTCATGTCGTGCGCATCCTCGGGAAAGAGCGCGATGCCCACGCTGGCCCCCGCATGGATGGTATGCTCCTGCAGATGGAAGGGCTGCTCGAGCAGCGCCAGCAACTCACGGCCCACCAGCATGGCATCCGTGCGGCTGACCGGCGGCTCCAGAATCACGGCGAATTCGTCTCCGCCGGTTCGCGCCACCGTGTCCGAGCTGCGTATGCGCTTGAGAAAGAGATCGGCAATCCTCTGCAGCAAGAGATCGCCGGTGTGGTGGCCGAAGGTATCGTTCACTTCCTTGAAGTTGTTCAGATCCACCATGAGCAGCGCAGTTTGGCCGCCGGCCCTGCGCGCCCGTTCGAGAGCCGTCGAAAGCCGGTCCTGAAAGAGCCGCCGGTTGGGCAGCCCGGTCAGCTCGTCATGCAGCGCCAGGTACTTATTGTGCTCGATCTGCTGCTCCAGCATCAGCAGGATCATGCCCACGGCGACAATATACTTGGGCAGGTTCCAAATTTCCGACTCCAGAGACGCGGAAGGAAAATACGTCTGCTGAATGGGCGCGACGACAAAAACCGAGGCCCACAGAAGAAATCCGAAAATCCCGATCAGCGCTCCGGTTGTCGCCCTGCGGTTGTGATACCAGAAGTGGACCGCGCACCCCATGTAAACCAGGAAGAGCATGGCGTCCAGCGCAAGGCTGACGCCATTCGGACGTTTCTGGAGCATCCACAACACCGGCCAGAGCCCCAGGTGCAGCAGGGACATGGTCCAGCGCAGCACGGGTTTGGACCAGCCGGGATACATCAGGGTAACCGCCAGCGGCGTCAGGCAGAGCAGCGCCTCAGAGAGATTGAGAAACCACGCGGGAGCCTGCAAGATCAATGCGCAGATGTTCAGGATGAACAGCGCGCTCATCAGCGTAAACATGAAGTACGCAACCGCCGGCCGGGACTGAGGCTCCGATGCGACCATGAAGAACATTGCCGCCACCACCAGGGCGATGATCGAGCCAACGGCCATGCCCTCGCCCCAATATCCCGGCAGCGGCACAAAAACCCGCATGGCGAAATGCAGAATGATGCAGCACCAGCCGGCCAGCCAGTTGCGGGAAACAGCGGTATGAAAGCGCTCCGAGACCGATGCAAAGGCCCATGCCAGCAGTCCCACCGCAATCAAATCCGGCAGTTTGCCCCAATCCACCACAATTCTCTCCAGCGCGCGGCGCAACCCTATAATGCGCAGAAAAGCGCAATTTTAAAAGTGCAAAAAATTATAGATCGAGTACGATCGGGTTCTTCTGCAACTTTCTGGGGATGCAGAAATTCCGGAATTGCCCGAAAATCTGCCATCGCAACCGCTCAAAATACCATTCGTAATGGAAAGAAATGCGGCGTCATTCTTCGCCGCCGTTTTCGGGCGGATTCCCAGCAGGATCGGGAGCCGTTCTGACCCGCTCCATCTTTGCACCCACGCTTCGCAGCTTTTCCTCGATGCGCTCATAGCCGCGATCGATGTGATAGACGCGGTCCAGCACCGACTGGCCATCCGCCACGAGGGCCGCGAGAACCAGGCTTGCGGAGGCGCGCAGATCCGAACACATGACCGAGGCCGCGGAAAGCTGCGACCTTCCGCGCACGGTTGCCGTGCGGCCGTCAACCTTGATGTTTGCGCCCATGCGCACCAGCTCCTGCACGTGCATGAAGCGATTCTCAAAGATGTTTTCCTTGATGACGCTGACGCCTTCCGCCTGCGTGACCAGCGCCATGAACTGCGCCTGCATATCGGTGGGAAAGCCGGGATACTCTTCGGTGGAGATGTCTGTTCCACGCAGCGCGCCGTTGCCGCGCACCCGAATGGCATCCGCCGCGACCGTCTCGACGCGCGCGCCGGCTTCCTGAATCTTTGCCGCTACCGCGCCGAGATGCGCGGGCTCGCAGCCGGCAACGATCAGGTCTCCACCGGTAATTGCGCCGACTGCTAAAAACGTGCCGGCTTCAATGCGGTCGGGAATAATGCGGTGCCGCGCGCCATGCAGCCGCTCGACGCCATGCACGCGAATCGTGGAGCTGCCCGCGCCGGCAATCTTCGCGCCCATCTTTGTAAGCAATGCGGCAAGATCCATGATCTCGGGCTCGCGCGCCGCATTTTCCATCAGCGTTTCGCCTTCGGCGAGCACGGCGGCCATCAGCAGGTCTTCCGTTCCCGTTACGGTGATTTTGTCGAAGACCAGGTGCGCGCCTTTGAGGCGCTCCGCGCGGGCTTCAATGTATCCGTGTTCCTGCGTGATCTTTGCGCCCATCTTTTCAAGGCCCTTGATGTGCAGATCGATGGGACGGCCGCCGATGGCGCATCCGCCGGGCATGGCGACGCGGGCGAGACCGGCGCGCGCGACGAGCGGACCGAGCACGAGCGAGCTGGCGCGCATGGTTTTGACGATCTCGTACTTTGCCACAGGGTCGGAGAGCGTGGCGCAGCGAATTCTTGTCGAGTGATCCTGCGTGAGCTCCACTTCCGCGCCCATTGAGGCGAGCAGACGCCGCTCAGTGTCGATGTCCTTGACTTGCGGAATGTTTTCGAGGATCAGCTCGTCTTTCGTGAGGATGGCCGCGGCCATGCAGGGCAGGGCCGAGTTTTTTGCGCCGGAAACGCGGATTGTGCCTTCGAGCGGACGGCCGCCTGTGACAAGAAATTTATCCATACAATGAAAAGCTGCCTCGGAAACTCAACAGATCCTTGAGATTCCAGTGTAAACAGGCATTGCGCAGATTGCGGTTGCCAGAAATCCGGCTGCACCTTTCCGCGCAACCCAAGCGGCAACACGTTCCTCGTTCAACGCATATTCATTCTTAATTGAATCGGCCGTAACCCATATCAAATCTCGCGTGACTAAAAATTCCTCATGCTTGCGGCCAACCGAGCCTGCGAGCAGGAATGGAGATTCCCTATGTCTGAGCAAGCAGCGCATCATCACAAACAGGCCGCCCATCATCACGGACTGGCTGCGCACCACCACACGGAAGCCGCCAAGCACCATGAAGCAGGCGATCACTTCAGGGCCGCTCACCACGCACATCTTGCCCACGCGCATGACGTCCACGCCGACGAACATGCCGAACTCGCCGCCAAGGAGCACGTGGAGGCGCACAGCTCAAAGTAACCATTTCCGGCCTCGCACCGCACGCACCATCGCGGAGCGGCGCAGACAGAGCCGCAGGCTCAGCCTAATTCCTGAGATCCCGGCGTTTGCAAAAGACGGCAGAGCCCGCCGAATTGGCGGGCTCCGTCCCTGGAAACGCGGTGCAGGGAAGCGTCAGAGCTCCAGAACAGTGTCCTCGATAGCCAGGCGGACGTTGCCGTCGGATTTCGCCAGCCTGCGCACGGCTTCAGGCTTGTCCACGCCGGCCTTCAGCATGACCAGCGCCACGGGCACGCTGCGGCCCGCGCTCTTGATCGTCTCCACGGCCGTCGCGCGGTCGATATCGCAGGCGCGCATCAGGATGCGGATGCCGCGCTCGACGAGCTTGGAGTTCTGCATGTGCACGTTCACCATCAGGTTCTCGTAGACGTAGCCGAGCCGCGTCATGGCGCCGGTGGTAATCATGTTGAGGATCATCTTCTGCGCGGAGCCGGCCTTCAGGCGTGTGGAGCCGGAGACGACCTCCGGGCCGACTTCAGCAACGATGGCGATATCCGCGGCGGCTGCGATTGGAGTTCCGTAATTGCAGGTGACGGCGGCAGTGAAGGCTCCGCGCGCGCGAGCGTAAGCGGTCGCAGCGACAACATAAGGCGTGCGCCCGGAAGCCGAGAGGCCGATCACAACGTCTTTTCGCGTGGGACGGCGGCGGGCGATGTCGCGCTGGCCGAGTTCCTCGGAGTCTTCATTGACCTCGACGGCTGAGGCCAGCGCCTTGGGCCCGCCGGCCATGATGTATTGAATCTGTCCGGGAGCGGTCGAGTAGGTCGGCGGGCACTCGGAAGCATCGAGCGCGGCAATGCGGCCGCTCGATCCTGCGCCCACGTAGATCAGCCGTCCGCCGTCGCGCAGCGCGCGTGCCACCTTGTCGATGACCTGCGCAATCTCCGGCAGCGCCTTCTTGACGGCGGCTGCTACCTTTGAATCCTCGTGATTGATGATGCGGGCGATTTCGAGAGCCGACTTGGTGTCGAATCCCTGCGAGGATTCGTTCAGGCTCTCCGTGGTGAGCTGCTGGAGCACCGATACGGGGTCGATTTTTTCGGACGTACTCGTTGGCGCCGTCTCGGTCTCATGCGTCATCGTGCTGGTGGCCATCGCTAATTCAGTCCTGCTATATGGATTGTACTCCCGCCGCTTTCCATTCCAAAACCCGGAGGGCCTCGCCGATGGTGACAAAGGTATTTAGAAATACACTCAGAGCGCTTCTCGAACGGCGTTATGAAACGCCGGCCTGACCTCTCGTATCCGCTGGCTCTTGCGATCCGGCCAGGTGCGGTTGGTGAGCAGCACAATCGCCACGCTCGCTTCAAGATCGATCCACAGCGAGCAGCCGCTGTAACCAAGATGCCCGATGGAGCGCGAGGAAAAATGTTTTCCTGAAGAAGAATTTTCCGAAGGCGTATCCCATCCCAGCGCGCGCGAGCTTCCTTTGGGCAACTGCCGCTGGGCGAAGCGCTCCACGGTTTCGCGCGCGAAGAGCGTTCCGGGCTCGCCATGCGCGGAGGCAAGAATCTCGCGCGCGAAGCGGAGCAGGTCCGGCACGTTGGAGAACAACCCCGCATGTCCCGCCGCTCCATGCAGCACGGAGGCGTTTTCATCCTGCACCTCGCCCTGAATCACGCGATGCCGGAACCATCTGTCGTTTTCCGTCGGCGGAATCGACGCTCGCTGCGCGGGGCGCGGGCAATAGCCTGTCGCTTTCAGGCCGAGCGGAGCGAGAATCTGGTGATGCACCCACTGTGCCAGCGGCTCATGCGCGAGAACTTCAAGCGCCTTGCCGAGCAGGATGAAGCCGGGATCGGAGTATTCAACGCGCGTGCCGGGATCGGCCTCGATGGGCAGCTCCAGGCAGGCGCGCAACAACCCCATCGGCGCCTGGTGCGCGCGAAACAGCTCCACATATCCCGGCAGCCCGGAGCTGTGCGCCAACAAATGATGCAACCGGACGTGGCGCGCGGATGTTCTTGCCGGCCGGCCGATGACGAAGCCCGGCAGCAACTCGCCAAGCGGTATTTCGAGATCGAGCAGGCCGCGCTGATGGAGCAGCATCGCGGCAGCGGTGGTTGCGGCGACCTTCGTCACGCTGGCAATGTCGTAGACGGTTTCTGCTGTCACTGCGGGAGAGTCTGCGTCGTAGGTAAATCTGCCCAATCCTCCTTGCAGCACGACTGACTCGCCCGCAAGCACGCCGAAGACGCAGCCCGGAAACGCGCGTGCGGCAATGGCATCCCGCAGTACGCGGAGCGCCGGAGCAAACCGCTCCGTGTTGCCCGCATCCACGGAAGCGGATTCGGATTGGCGCGAGAACTCCATGTGTTTGCATCGTACCTCGAAACGCGCGGAAACGTATGCGGTTATATTTTCTGCCGCACGGCGCAGACAAAACGGGACTATCCTAAGCTCAAACGAATTCGTCTATGGCAACAAGGGAGGGAAGCGATGCGCAGGTTGGCAACTGGAACAGGCGCGGCGCTGCTGGCGGCCATGTGCAGCGCAGCCTTTGCGCAAAATGCCACGCAGAACGCGACGGCGCAATCCGCGCCTGCGCAGCCGCAGGCTGTAACGCAATCCGCGCAGCCTGTCGTGGCGGCTCCGTCGAATGCTCCCGTGGCGCCGACTCCGCTCTCGCCGTGCCGCCCGCGGGGACAGGCCTACCAGCCGATGGATGAAAAGATGCCGTGCCCGCCGGATTCCGCGCTGGCCCAGCCTAAAACCTACATCGTCCCCGCGGGCACGAAGGTCCTGCTTCAGCTTCGCAACTCCATCAATACCAAAAGCGCGCAGCCCGGCGATGGCGTTTATCTCGCTTCCACTTTCCCGGTCGTCGTCGGCAACCGCG
>JASHPD010000051.1 GCA_030038315.1 Acidobacteriaceae bacterium | reverse complement strand
CCCAGGCTCCGCACCCCACCATCTGGCTCCGCAACCGCTACCGCGATCGTCTCGGCATGGACATCCAGACCTAAAAATCGTACCTTCTCCTGCATGACCGGCTCCCTTCCGCTTGTGGCTCTGAACTGTATGCCCTGATAGACACACAGCCTAACCCACGATCTGCGCATCGGTGCCGGTCACTCCATACTGACTGTTGCTGCTGCACGAGGCGGCTGCTGAAGACCTGCGGGACGAGAGCCTGTTGCGCTTCCTGGAAGACGCGACACGCGCGGGCAAGATTGGCGCCTTCGGCGTGGGCAGCGCCGCCGGCAAGATTCCAGCGCTTTATGCAGAGCGGTCCGCGTATTGCCCGGTGATCCAGTGCGAGTGGGACCCGCTGTGGAGCGCGGACCGTTACGCCGGACACTTCACGGTCTTTCATAACGTTTTTAAAAACTGGCCGGCGCGGCTTGCCGAGCAGTTCCGCAGAGATGAGGCGCTTTGCCGGAGATGGTCGCAGGAGACGGGAGCGGACCTGGCCGCGCCGGGAATGCTCTTCAGTCTGCTGATGAAGGCCGCGCTGCTACATAACCCGGGGGGAATCATTCTTTTCTTTTCGAAGAAGAAGCGGAATATCGCGGGTAATGCGCGGATTGCCTGCGATGCTGCGCTGGAAACGCCTGCGCGGACGCTGCTCGGACTGATTCAGAGCGAAGGCACGGCGATGGCCGAAGCAAACAGGCAGTGATTGCGGCCGGGCTTGCTTTTACCTGAGACTAGCTGGCGACGGCTTCGGCCGCCGGTTCTTTATCCACGCCTGATGCGCCGGTGAGATGGTCCACCCAGCGCGTGACAAAGGCGAGCGCGGTAAAGGTCACGTTGGCGTTGCTGGCCGTAGGAAAGATGGAAGCGCCGCCGACGTAAAGATTGTCGGTCTCGAAGACGCACAGATTGCTGTCAACCACGCCGGCTTCCACGGAAGCCGCCATGATGGCGCCTCCAGCCTGATGGTAGGTGTCGCCCATTTTTTCCAGGTAGGCGGGATTGAGGGCCAGAAGGTCTTCGTCAATCTTCAGCTCGCCCATGCCGGCCGCGCGCAGGGCATCGGCAACCTGGATGGCAAACTCACGGATGGATGCGATCTCGTCTCCCTGCACCCGCCAGTCAAGGATGACACGCGGAAGCCCAGCAGGATCTGTAACGGAGTAGTCGACCGTGATGCGGCTTTCCCGGAGCGAAGCGTGTTCGGCCTGTACACCGAGGGTTGTTTTGGCGGTGGTGGGAACAAAGACGCGATGATCCCAGACATACTTCCACATGAGCGGAACGAGGAAGCGAATGGCTCCCAGGCCCTTGCGAAAGACGTCTCTGACGCCGGTGAGCTTACGGCTATACAGCGCGGCCTTGAGAAACTGCTTGAGAAAGACGAGGTGCTCGGAGACTTCGCTCTCAAAGGCAAAGATGCCTTGCACGTTGTAAATCCGCTCGCGCTCCTGCGCGGGGCACTTCATGCGGATCTTCGGCTGGAACTTGTATCCGCCGTGAATGGCGTTGGCGAAGACTCGGAAAAAGGCTTTTTTGTCCACGGGATGAAAGCTGCCGAATTTGCCGCCGAGATGGTCCTGAAAATAGCGCCCAACATTGTCGTTGCCGCGCCACAGGGCCGGCCAGGCGGAATCCTGCGCCGTGTGCAGCAGCAGCCTGGCGTTCTCAATCGTTCCCGCGGCGAGAAGAAAGGTGTCGCACTCGATCCAATGCGATTGGCCCTGGTTGTCGACGACGCGAACGGCCTTGAGGCGGCTTCCAGTTCCACGAAAGGCGACCGCAGTGTGCCCGACCAGCACGGCGAGTTTTTCTTCCGACTAGATCTGCCTGGCGAACAACTGCGCGAAGTTTGGAATCCCCATCCAGCGCGTGAAAAAGACTTCAAAATCCGCGCCGAGATCGGGCTGCTTCATGCCCAGACCTTTCCAGACGTTCTGGTCGGAGATGGCCTGAAGGGGAATGCCGAGGTTCAGGTAGGTGGGCTTGTAATAGGGTGTGAGATCTTCGTAGCGCACCGGCCACCTGGGGCTGGAAAGCCAGTCGCGGACGGCAAAATCAATGGGCTGGAACTCGACCAGTTGGCCGCCCTAGAGGCTGGTGGTGCCGCCGAGATTGCGCGAGCGGCCGAGCTTGATTCCGGCATGGTATCTGCCGATGGACTGGTAGGATTCAGGGGTGAACCGGCTGAGCTGTGAATTGCCCGCCTCAATGACCACAACCTGTCGGCCGCGTGCAACAAGCTGCGAGGACGCGTAGAGGCCCACCGCGCCGGAACCGATGATGACCGCGCGCGACGGGCCGGAATTCTTCAGTGGGAGCTGACTCGCATCCGTTAAGTACATTCCCACGGTCTCCCCTTTTATATTTTCTAAAAGCTGGGTATCTGCTTGACTCATACAACCGCAATCCGTAGTAGGACACTCCACCGAAATACCACAAGCGAATGTAGTCACATGAATGAAGCAGATACCCAGCTTCTAAAATAAGCGGCTGGCTGCCGGCGGCAAATCTACTGCGACGGCGGAACGTATTCCTGCGGAAGCGCGGAGCCCTCGCCGAAGAAGAATTCCTCCATCTGCTCGACGAGGAATTGTTGCGCCTGCGGGGTCCAGGGTTGAAGGCGGTATTCGTTCAGGAGCATCTTCTGCCGCTCGACCCACTCGTTCCACGCCGCTTTGGAGACATTCTTGTAAATCTTCTGGCCAAATTCGGAATCAAAGGGCGGCTCGTCGAGACCTTCCAATTCTCTCTTGTTGCGAACGCAAAAAACCATGTGCGGCATTGGTGAGAACTCCTGTTTGTATTGTAATTCGATGCGTGGGGAAGGGCTGCGGCTGCGACTGTTTAATTGTATCGATCGTGGATATAGCGGGAGTTCTGTGATCCCACGTCCCCCAATGCGAGGACGTGGGGCCCGCTTCTTCAGAGATACAAGGATGGCAGTTTCATAGAATTCGGTGTGCTTTAAACTCCGAGCGCGGAGCTATTTGCCTTTCCAGACGGGCTTGCGCTTTTCGCGGAAGGCTCTTGCGCCTTCGACTTTGTCGGCGGTGCCGAAGATCTCGCCGAAGCGCTCGGACTCGCGGAGCAGGGACTTGTCGGTGCGCCAGCCGAGGCCTTCGTTGACGGCTTCCAGCGTGGCGGCTACGGCGAGCGGAGCGTTGGCGGCGATGGCGAGCGCTAATTCTTCGGCGCGCTTCATGAGATTTTTTGCGGGAACCACTTCATCGACGTAACCCAGGCGCAGGGCTTCTTTGGCGGAGATGATTTCGCCGCTGAGGAGGAGCTTGAGTGCGGCTCCGCGGCCGATGAGGCGGGGAAGACGCTGCGTGCCGCCGTAGCCGGCAATGATGCCGACCTTGACTTCGGGCTGACCGAATTTTGTGCTGTTGGCGGCCAGGCGGATGGAGCAGGCGAGAATAAGTTCGCAGGCGCCACCGAGCGCGAAGCCCTGAATGCAGGCGAGGATGGGCTTGCCGAGCATCTCCATGCGGCGGAAGACCTCCTGCGCGCGGACGGCGAAGCCAGCGGCATCCTTGGCGGAACATGCTTCAGCCTCCGTAAGATCGATACCGGAGCAGAAAGCGCGCTTGCTGGAGCTGGTGAGCAGGATGACGCGGATTTCGCGGTCGGCGCGCAGAACGGCAAAGGCTTCGTCGATCTGGGCGAGCATGGCGGTGTTGATGGCGTTGCGCACTTTGGGCCGGTCGAGGGTGACGACGGCAAGCGGCGGGCGCTTCTCGACATGAATGTAAGCAGGATCCATGGAGCGAAAGGGAATGATACGGAAGAAAGGGGCCGGAAAGCAAAAAGAATCGGGCGGAAGCCACGCGGCCGCCGCCCGAAATGATTGCAGCACCCCTCGGTAGGAGGGTTAGCTCAGGTCAGATGACGGTTTCAGAGTAGCTCGAAGCAAATGGTGTGTCTTGAGCCCTTCGGGCTAGGCTCGGCTCAATCCGATGGTGGATGGGCGGCATGGGGGATTACCTTGGTTAATACGGATTTTCCTTGAGGATTCTGCACGGCGCGCGGGCGGGAATGTTGAACGAAGGGACTGACAAAGCGCGGAGGCGGCGGGTTCGGCTGGCGATGCCGGCGTTGTGGCTTGGGCTGGGCGCGATTTTGGGTACGGCGGCGTGGGGGCTTTCGCCGGTAACGCCGCTGGCCGGCCTGCACCGGCAGGGCTGGGCGATGGAGAACGGCCTGCCGCAGAACACCGTGCAGGCGCTGGCGCAGACGCAGGATGGTTTTTTGTGGCTGGGAACCGAAGTGGGGCTGGTGCGCTTTGATGGGGTGGGGTTCAACGCCTTTGACCGCAACACGAAACCGGCCCTGCCGGGAAATGACGTGCGCTGCCTGCTGGCCGCGCCGGATGGCGCTCTTTGGATTGGCACGGATCGCGGGCTGGCGCGGCTCAAGGACGGCGCGGTGACGGTGTGGACCACAGCGAACGGCCTGCCGGCCGATAGCGTAACGAAGATTGCCTTCGACACCGGCGCGGCGACGGCCGAAGCAGTAACAGCCTGGACGGAGGGTGGCGCGGTGGAAATTCGCGACGGACAGGCTGTAGCGAGCAAGGCGCAGATGCCGGGGCTGAGCGAGGCTGCCGCGCGGGTGGTCGCCGAGCTTGAGGATGAAAAAGTGCTGCCCGGAACGCGCGTGCAGGCCGAGCTTGTAGATCGCGAAGGCGCGCTGTGGATTGGCACGGATCGCGGGCTGGTGCGGGTGGTGAACGGCAGAGTGGACCGGCTCCCGGTTATCGATCCGCTGGCCGCGGCCTCGGTGCTGGCACTGCTTGAAGACCAGGAGGGAAATCTCTGGGTCGGAACCGAGAACGGCGGACTGGAAGAGCTGCGCGACCGGCGCTTTGGGAGCGTGGGCGCGCATGAGGGGCTGAGCACGGACGCGACGACGGCGCTCACCGAAGACAGCGAGGGCAAGCTGTGGGTGGGCACCAACGGCGGCGGGCTGAATGCGCTGCGCCTGGGCGGCGGAATGCCGGGCGAGGCGGCGACTTACGCGCTGCCGGACGTGCTGCTGAGCAGCGTAGTGACGGCTCTGGCAGCGGGGAAAAACGACGAGCTTTGGGTCGGCACGCCGAATGGGCTGAACCGCCTGCGCGGCTCGGCCATCGACTCGTTTACGACCGCCGATGGTTTGCCGGACAACTACATCCGCTCGCTGCTGGTGGACCGCGACGGGTCGGTGTGGATTGGCACGCGGCGCGGGCTGGCGCACTGGACGCTCGATGCGGACGGGCGCACGGTTGCGCGGAAGCGGAATTACTCGCAGGCTAGCGGCCTGGGCAGCGACTGGATTGGCGCGATGGCTCGCGACGCCCGCGGCGACCTGTGGGTGGCGACGCAGGCGGGGCTCTCGCGGATGCGCGGCGGACGGATCACAAACTTCACCACCGCCAACGGGCTGAGCAGCAACGCGGTGACCACGCTGCTGGCGCGCGCAGGCGGAATGTTGCTGGTGGGCACGGAGGATCATGGGTGGAACGTGTGGGATGGCCGCGCCTTCCGGCAGGTGAAAGACGCGGGTTCGGAACAGGCGGCGATTCACGCGATTCTCGATGACCGGCTGGGCCACCTGTGGCTCGAAACCGGCACCGGGATTGCGCGCTGCGATGCGAGCAGGTTGGAGACGGCAACCTGTCCGCACTGGATCGAATTCGGGGCGGCGGATGGTCTGCTGAGCCGGGAGATGGCGACCAACGGGCAGCCGTCGGCGTGGCGCTCGGCCGACGGCAGGCTGTGGTTTGCCACGCCGCGCGGGCTGGCGGTGGTCAACCCGGCGCATTTTCCGGTGAATACCGTGCCGCCGCCGGTGGTGATCGAGCGCTTTACCGTCGATGACGCAGACATGCCGCTGCATGGCGCGGGCCCTTTGCTGCGCGTGCCATCGGGCAAAGTACACTTCGAGTTCGATTACGCGGCGATGAGCTTTGTGGCCCCGCAGAAGGTGCGCTATCGCTATAAGCTGGATGGCTTCGATCACGACTGGATCGATGCCGGCACACGGCGGATGGCGTATTACACCAACATTCCGCCGGGAACGTACACCTTTCGCGTGCAGGCGGCGAACAACGATGGCGTCTGGAACCGCGCGGGCGCCGTGCTGCGCTTTGAGCTGCGGCCGCATTTCTACCAGACCATCTGGTTTTATGCTGCGCTGGGCGCGGCGGCGGTGCTGCTGGCGGTTCTGGCGGTCATTGCGTTCTCCCGGCTGCGCCTGCGGCGCGCCGAGCGCGAGTTTCGCGCGGTGCTGGGCGAGCGCGGGCGCATCGCGCGCGAGATTCACGACACGCTGGCGCAGGGTTACGTGGGCGTGAGCGTGCAGCTTGAGGTACTCAGCGAGCTGCTCAGGCGCAATCGCATGGAAGACGCACAGAAGCAGCTCGACGCGGCGCGGGAGAGCGTGCGCGCGGGACTGAGCGACGCACGGCAGTCCATCTGGGCGCTGCGCTCGCAGGATGCGGGCGAAAGGGCGTTGCCCGTGCGCCTGCGGCGGATGGTCGAGCAGGCGGGCGGGAAAAAACTCGACGCGGAGTTCGGCGTGTACGGCGTCTATCGCACGCTGAAGCCGGAGATGGAGCGTGAAATCCTGCGCGTGGCGCAGGAGGCCATCCAGAATGGCAAAAGGCACGCCGGCGCGCAGCGCCTGCGGGTGCGGCTGGAGTACACTCCGGCTGAAGTTGCGCTCGAAGTGCGCGATGACGGCCAGGGCTTTGCGCTGAACGGCGCGCCGGACCGCATCGAGTCACCGCCCGGACACTACGGGCTGACGGGAATGCGCGAGCGGGCCGAAGGGATGGGCGGCACACTGCGCATTGAGAGCGCCGAGGGTGAAGGCACGGCGGTGCAACTGCGCGTGCCGGCGGACATTCAGGCAACGGAAAAAGCAAAGGAGCCGGTGTGATGGGAGACGGGATGGGGGAGACGGTTTGCGTGGGACAACGGAACGGATTCGCGTATGACAAATGAACAGATTCGCGTATTAGTAGTCGAAGACCACCACGTGGTGCGGCAGGGGCTTGTGGCGCTGCTGAGCGTGGAGGATGGGCTTGAGGTCGTCGCGCAGGCCGCCGACGGCGTGGAGGCGATTGCGCAGTTTCGCAGGCATCAGCCCGCCGTCACCCTGATCGATCTGCGGCTGCCGCGGCTCTCGGGCGTCGAGGTCATCGAGCGCGTGCGCATGGAAACGCCGGGAGCGCGGTTCATCGTGCTCACGACCTACGACGGCGATGAGGATATTTATCGCGCGCTACAGGCCGGCGCGCGGGCCTATCTGCTCAAAGGCATGACCAGCGAGGAGCTGATCTCGACGATTCGCGCCGTTCATGCGGGCAAGCAGCACATTCCTCCGGCGGTGGCGCAGCGACTGGCCGAGCGCGTGGGGATGGAAGAGCTCACGCAGCGCGAGCAGGATGTGCTGGAACAGATCGTGCGCGGAAAGAGCAATAAAGAGATTGCGGCGGAGCTGGAGATTTCCGAAGCCACCGTCAAGACGCATATCAACAGCCTGCTGAGCAAGCTGGGGGTGAGCGATCGCACGCAGGCGGCTACGGCGGCGATTCAGCGCGGGATTGTGCCGCTTGAGTCCTTGCGGAAAAACAGAGACCAGGGAACCTAATGTGGTGTCTCTGAAATTCTTAGCGTAATTTGCGAAAGGCAAAAGCAGGTCCTTCGCTCCGCCTCCCATTTTGCTGACTTTATTGCCGGGGATAAATTCCCGGCCTACCCATCGTGCATCAGCACCATCCTAGCGTCTGCGGCCGCTTTCCCCCGCCCAGTCCAGGCATTGGCTGCCGGTCCAAACATCTGGTGCCCCATCCTTGCGCGCCTTCTGCGCAAGGGCGGGATAGCGAAAGCTTTTGCCGTTTGTAGCTTTTTCTTTATGCCCGTTCCCTTTTCTCTGATTCCTACTTTCCTATCTCCTGCTGCACCCGAATCAGATTCTGTGGCAGCACGCGAATCAGCCCGCGCCGCTGCGTATCCAGTGAGGCGATGATGAAGAACGACAACGCCAGAAACAGCGGCACCGCCAGCCTGAGCGCC
>JASHPD010000050.1 GCA_030038315.1 Acidobacteriaceae bacterium | reverse complement strand
ATGGCGCGCGTCACCGTGCCGAGGTCCGTGCCGCTCACATTGGTGTTGATGTCGAGAACCGGCTGCACGTCATAGTGGCTCACCATGCCCAGCTCGGCGCCGGGCGTAATCGTAGCAAGATTGCCCAGCACCTGCACCGGCTGTGCCGCGCCGGGCGCGTTGGTGGCCTGCGCGGTGACCACGTTGCCGCCCGCGCCGATGGCCTGTATGGGCGCGCTGGCGCCCGTCACCGGCAGGCTCTTCAGATCGGCCAGCGAATCGATCTTGTACTGCGGCGACTGCGTGGCGATGTTGTAGCTGACGCCGTTGCGCGGATCGAGGTAAAAATTCGGTGCAGTCTGGAAGCTGCCGCTCAGCGCAATCAGAATGCTCTGCGCCACATCGGCCTGCGTCAGGCCCAACGCCTGGGCGCGTGTGCGGTCCACATCCACCGTGAATTTCGGCAGGTCGAAGGGCTGCTGGATGCGCGCATCCACCGCTCCCGGAACCTGCCGCACATCGGCCAGAACTTTTTCCGCCAGCGCGCGGTTGCCGTAGAGGTTCGGCCCTACAACCTGAATGTCGATCGGCGAGGAAAGGCCGAAGTTGAGAATCTGCGTGACGATATCGACCGGAAGCTCGTAAAAGGTCACGCCCGGATACTCGCGCGCAAAGACCTCGCGCAGGTGATCCACATACGCCTCGGTGGGGTGGTGTTTTTCCGTCAGCGTCACCTGAATGTCGGCATCCGCCGTGCCTACCGGAGCCGAGGTCGTGTAGGAAAGATTGATGCCGGAGTAGGGCAGGCCGATGTTATCCACGATGCTGACGATTTCATCCGCGGGAATGTTCCGGCGGATCGTTGCGTCCACGCGGTCGCAGAGTGCGGCCGTCTCCTCGATACGCGTGCCGGTATGCGCGCGCAGGTGGAACTTGAAGCTGCCCGAATCCACCGCGGGGAAAAAGTCCTGGCCGAGGAACGGCACCAGGAACACAACCGAACCTACGGCAAAGAGCAGAAAGCAGACGAGAAATGTGCGTGCGTGATGCACACTGAAGGTGAGCAGGCGCAGATAGCCGAGGCGAGTGTTCTCAAAGCCGGACTCAAAGGCGAGCTGAAATTGCACGAAAGGGTTGCGGCTATGCTTCCTTGCTTCCACCTCGGCTTCGTCATGCTCCTTGAGCAGGTAACGCGCCATGGTGGGCACGATGGTGCGCGAGAGCAGGTAGCTGGCGAGCATGGCAAAGACCACGGCCTCCGCCAGCGGCACGAAGAGATAGCGCGCCACGCCGCTCAGGAAGAACATGGGCACAAACACGATGCAGATGGAGAGCGTGGAGACCAGCGCGGGAGTGGCGATCTGCGCGGCGCCGTCGAGGATGGCCTGCTCGATCTCCTTGCCCGCTTCGAGATTGCGGTTGATGTTCTCGATCTCGACGGTGGCGTCGTCCACAAGGATGCCGACGGCGAGCGCCATTCCGCCGAGGGTCATAATATTGATCGTCTGGTGCAGCATGGCCAGCACGATGAGCGAACAGAGAATCGAGAGCGGAATCGAAACCGCGATGATGAGCGTCGAGCGCCAGCTCCCCAGGAACACGAGGATCATCACGGCGGTGAGGCAGGCGGCAACGAGCGCCTCGCGGATGACGCCGTCGATAGCGCCGCGCACGAAGATCGACTGATCGCTGAGCGCATCGATCCGCAACTGCGGCGGCAACTGGCCGCGTATGTCGGCAATCTTGTCGCGCACGCCCTTGATGATGTCGAGCGTCGAGGCCGAGCCGGTCTTCATCACGTTCATCAGGATGGCGCGGCGGCCGTTGATGTGCACGATGTTCGTCTGCGGAGGGCTGCCGTCGCGGACGTGCGCTACATCGCGGACGTAAACGATCGCGCCATTCTTTGCCTTGATCGGCAGGTTGTTCAACTGCGCCACAAGGCTGGGCGCGGAGTTGGTCTCCACCATGTATTCGAACTGGTTGACCTTGATGGTGCCCGACGGCGCGATGACGTTCTGCGCGTTGATCGCGTTCACCACATCGGCCGGCGAAAGCCCGCGCGCCTGCATCGCCGCTGTATCGAGATCCACCTGAACCTGCCGCTGCTTGCCGCCATAGGGGTACGGCGACTGCGCGCCCTCAATCTCGGCAAGATAGGTGCGGATGGTGTTCTGGCTGAGGTCGTTCAACTGCTGCTCGTCGAGCCCCTGACCGGAAAGGCCAAGCTGCAGCACCGGCACGCTCGATGCGTAGTACTGAATGATGAACGGCGGAACAGTGCCCGCCGGCAGGCTGCGCAGTTCCGTCTGCGAGATGGCGGTGATCTCCGCCACGGCCGAGGAGATATTCACCGTGGGCTGAAAGAAGACCTTGATGACGCCGATGCCGTTGAGCGAGTACGACTCGATATGCTGGATGTCGTTGACCGTGGTGGTCATGCCGCGCTCGCTGCCCGTGATAATGCGATTCGCCATCTGGTCCGGCGACATGCCCGTGTACTGCCACTCGACCGTCACTACGGGAATATCAATGTTCGGAAAGATATCCGTCGGCATCGAAACAATGCTGTAAATGCCGAGCAGCAAAATCAAAAGCGCGAAGACGACGAAGGTATAAGGCCGCCGCAGCGCAAGCCGGACAATCCACATCATAAGGCTGGTTCTCGCTCCTAGGCCGGGCCGTTTCCGCGTTATGCCTGCTTCCCATAGCCGTAGAAGCGCTTTTGCGGCCGAACCCGCCAGGGTCCAAGTTGACTATGTGACTACTAGGTTAGACCATGCCGGGACGGAACTCGCCCCTTGCACGCAGAACAGGTCCGTATATCCATGAGACGAACCAGGCAGGCTTAATGACGCATTTTCTTGCGCTTTCGCGGCTACGGCGCGTACTTTGATTGCGGTTTAATCCGTCTTGAACGGCCAAAAATTATGTCGGAAGAAAGGCGCTTTCCGCATACGGCAAGGATACTTTGCGCGGGATTGCATCCGCGGCCTGGATTTTTCCGCCTGCAATCCGTGAACCTCCGGCGGCTTGCGTTGAATCTAAGTTGAAAGGTCCGGAAGATTCTCCGGTAGAGCATAAAAAGTCTTTTTCTTCCTTGTTACCGTTCTGAAACGCAGAACAAATAGGAGCAGTTTTGTCCGCAGCCGCCGCGACCCTGGAAAACCCGGCCCTCTGGAAACCGCGCACCAATCCGTGGCTGATTGCCGCCACGGTGGCGCTGGCCGCCTTCATGGAAGTTCTTGATACTTCCATCGCCAACGTCGCGCTGCCGCATATCTCCGGCTCGCTCGGCGCCAGCGTCGATCAGGGCACCTGGGTGCTCACCAGCTACCTGCTCTCGAACGCCATTGTGCTGCCGCTGGGCGCGTGGGCCTCGAACGTCATGGGCCGGCGCAATTTCTTCCTGCTTTGCATTGTCATCTTCACGGTATCCAGCTTTCTCTGCGGCGCGGCGCCTTCGCTCCCCATGCTGCTGGTCTTCCGTGTGATGCAGGGCGCGGGCGGCGGCGGCCTGCAACCCATGGCGCAGGCCATCATGGCCGACTCCTTTGAACCGCACAAGCGCGGCCAGGCCTTTGCGCTGTATGGCCTCGTCGCTGTGCTTGCGCCCTCCATCGGCCCCACGCTGGGCGGCTGGATTACCGACAACTTTTCCTGGCGCTGGATCTTCTTTATTAATATTCCCGTCGGCATTCTGGCTTTTGTTCTCGTCACCCGGCTCATCGAAGATCCGCCGTGGATCAAGCCCGACCGCAAGCTGCTCGGCAAGATGGACTACCTCGGCCTGAGCTTCCTGACCATCGCAATGGGCGGAATGCAGATCATGCTCGACAAGGGCGAGGAGAACGACTGGTTCTCGTCGGACTTCATCCGCGTCTGCGGAGCCATGTTCATCCTGGGCATGATCGCCCTGGTCATCTGGGAGCTGCGCGCCAAGAATCCCATCATCAACCTGCGCGTCTTCCGCCACAGGAACTTCGCCATCTGCTGTTTCCTGATGGCGCTGGTCGGCGGCGTGCTGAATGCGAACACCGTGCTGCAGCCGCAGTTCACGCAGGAGCTTCTCGGCTACAACGCCACCATCGCGGGCCTTGCGCTCACCGCGGGAGGCATTGCGCTTGTCATCGTCATGCCGTTGGCGGGCTATGCCACGGGAAAAATCTCCGCGCGTACGCTGGCTGCCGGCGGTTTCGTCCTCTTCGCCATTACTTTCTTCTACGCGGCAGACGTCACCAGCCTCACCATGAGCTTCGCCCAGGCCTCCTGGCTGCGCGTGGTGCAGATGATGCCCATACCGTTCTGCTTTATTTCCATCACCACCGCGGCCTACGTGGGCCTGCCGGTCGAGGAAAGCAACCAGGTCTCCGGCCTGATCAACTTTGCGCGCAATATCGGCGGAAGCATTCTCATCTCCGTCACCAACGCGCAGGTCACTTCGCGCGCCATGTGGCACGAGCAGCATCTACAGGCCAATATGCAGGCCGGAAGCCCGGGCTATCAACAGTACGTGCAGAGCCTGACGGGCTTCTTCAGCGGCACATTCGGCCATGCGAACGCGGCGAACCGTGCGCTGGCCACGATGTACAACCTGCTCAACCAGCAGGCCCGGACGCAGGGTTACCAGGATGTCTACGTCGAGCTGGCGTGGATGTCGATTGTGCTCATCGCCCTGGCGTTTTTGCTCAGCAAGAACAAGCCAGGACAGGGACCGGGAGGTTCGGAGGCGATGCACTAAATTACGCACACGGCATTCTGCAACCGTGCGCACTTCCCTCCGCAATGCGCGGCCGTTTCCAGCGGCCGCGCGTTTTTCTTTTCCTGAATTACTCGCATCAAACAAGTCCGATTCGATCCGATTTGTAACAGGGCACGACTTTCAGTCGTGCCGAAGGCCGCACAAAAAGCACAGGGCTTCAGCCCCTGCCGCGTTTGGCTTCACACAAATCTCGTCGAGGAACGATTCCTCCCGAGCCGCTCTCAGATGCGCACCAGCTCGCGCTGAATCCTTCCCGTCACCCAGGCCTTGCCCGGCGCGGTCATCATGTCCACTTCGCTGCGCACGCCGAACTCAGGCAGATAAATCCCCGGCTCGACGGAGAAGCAGGTGTTGGGCAGAATCCGCCGCGCGTCATGCGTTTCGAGATTGTCGAGGTGCGCGCCGGGGCCGTGAATTTCAACGGCAATGTTGTGCCCCGTGCGATGCGTAAAGTATTCGCCGAAGTCCGCGCTGCGGATCACAGCGCGCGCTGCGTCGTCGCCCTCATAGCCGTGAATCGCGCGGCCCGCGGCAAAGGCCTCTTCGACCACGCGAATTGCGGCATCGCGCGCATCGCGGACGGTGGTAAAGACAAGCTGCTCGCGCTCCGTGGGCTCGCGGCCAATCACGCCCGTCCATGTAATGTCGTAGAAGATCGCGTCAGGCTTATCCTGCTTGCCCCAGATATCGATCAGCAGAAAATCGCCCTCGCGGATGGGCGAGGATTTCTCTGCGGTCGGCTCATAGTGCGAGTCGGAGCTGTTGGCATTCACGCTGACATTCGGCCCGTTTTCCCAGATCAGTCCTTCGCGCCGCATTCCTTCACTGAGCCACTGGACGATATCGAATTCTGTAACCGCACCGGGCGTGCCGTTTGCAGGCCGAAGCCTGCGGCCAATTTCCTTCCACGCCTCGGCCAGCACCGTATCAATCGCTTTTTGCGCTGCGGTGTGCGTCGCCTTCTGCTCTTCGCTCAGCACAGCCTCGAACTGGCTCACCAGATCCGCCGAGCTGACAATCTCCTTGCCGATGGAGCGCAGAAATTCCACCGTCCCCGCATCCGTCATTGAAACGTACATGATGGCGTTGTTCGGCGAGTACTGCATGGCAATTTTTTTGGCGTTTTGGAGAAGAAATTCCAGGCCGGAAGCTAATTCCTGCCAGCTTGAATAAAGTTTTTTGCCGCCCGGCAGCGCGTCCAGCCGTCCCTGTTCAATGCGATGGACAAGCCGCTGCGGCTCGCCCTGTGCAGGCACAAAGTAATACCAGCGCCGCGTGATGTGCGCCTTCGGGTCAAGCCCGAGAATCCGCTCGCCGATCGGGTCGCGGTGGTGATGATCGTAGAAAAGCCAACCGTCGAGACCCGCATCGCGCAAGGCCGCCTGCATCGCCGTCAAGTTCATAGCGAAATTCTAGCGCTTAACCTATAGGCGAGAATTCGCCTTGACATAATACTTAGATGTCTATATAAAGACGTCTTAGTATGGCTCGCATTGGAAACAGAGCCGATTCGCTCCAAGGCTCGCTCGATCTGCTCGTGCTGAAGATTCTCTCCCGACGGCCGCGCCTGCACGGCTACGCCATCATGGCCGCCATCTCAGCCATATCTGACGAGGTGCTGCGCGCTGAAGAAGGCTCGCTGTATCCCGCGCTCTACCGCATGGAAGAGGCCGGATGGATTCGCGCCGAATGGATCAAGAAAGAGAACGGCCGCCGCGCGCGCATCTACGAACTGACGGCCGCGGGAAAGAAACAACTTGGCACAGAGGAATCGCGCTGGCTGGCCATCAGCGCAGCCATCAACCGTGTTCTGCGGGAGGCATGACATGTCGCTCTGGTCACGTATCCGGAACGTATTTCGCAATGATCGCTTGAACCGCGAAATCGAGGAAGAGTTCGAGTCGCATATCGAGGAAGCCATCGCCGAAGGCCGCGACCCGGCGGAAGCACGGCGAGCTTTTGGCTCCGCGCTGCGGCAGCGCGAGGCAAGCCACGCCATTCGCGTAGTTGGGTGGCTGGAAAGTTTTCTTCAAGATGCGTGGTACGGCATCCGCTCCATGCTGCGCAGCAAAGCGCTCACCAGCGTTGCCGTACTCTCGCTGGCGCTGGGAATTGGCGCCAATACGGCGATCTTCAGCCTGTTAGACGCATTGCTGCTGCGCATGTTGCCGGTACAGGACCCCTCCAAGCTGATGTTGCTGGGAACTGCGCGAACGAATGGCAACAGCGACGCATTTGTGATGACAGAACTGTATTCGTACCCCTTTTATCGCGAGTTCCAAAAGCAGAATTCCATCTTTTCGGAAACCGCAGCAATCTTCAGCATGAAGAACGACGTGCATGGATTTATCGGAGACGAAACCGCATCTGTTCCGATGAAGGTGCAGATAGTTTCCGGAACCTACTTCTCAACGCTCGGCGTGGAAGCTGAGATGGGACGTATGTTGACAGACGCAGATGATAACTCTGAGGGGAATCATCCGGTAGCGGTGGTAAGTGATGCGTGGTGGAAACGCGCACTGGGTAAAGACCCCGCTGTGCTGGGACGCACGCTCAAACTAGGCGACACGATTTACACAATCGTGGGCGTGGCACCAGCGGAGTTCTTCGGAACAGCGGTGGATCAGGCACCGGAAATCTGGGTTCCGCTCTCAATGGCGAAGGCTGTGCCGCCGCATTGGGGCGGTTACAAGGACGATTTTTCGGAAGCGCTGTATCTCTTCGGCCGCCTGAAGCCGGGTGTGACGCGGGAGCAGGCGACGGCAAATGTCAACGTGCTTTACAAGCAAATTGTGCTCGGCTTTCCGGACGCAAAGCCAAGCCAGCGCGACCTGACTAACCTCAAAAATGCGCATGTGCCTTTGACGCCGATGGCGACGGGGATTTCGCATCTGCGTCGGCTGTTCTCTGAGCCGCTGAAACTGCTGATGGGCATTGTGGCTCTTGTGCTGCTGATTGCGTGCACGAATATTGCAAACCTGCTGCTGGCGCGGGCTACGGCGCGGGCGCGGGAGCTTGCGGTCCGGCAGGCGCTGGGAGCGCGGCGCGGCAGGATTGTTCGCCAACTGCTGACCGAGAGCCTGATTCTGGCGCTGGCTGGCGGTGCTCTGGGAATCGCCTTTGCAATGGCGGCGAGCCGGCTGCTGCTGCGGATGGTTTCCACAGGACCGGAGGTGCTGCCGCTCAACGTGTCGCTGAATACAACCGTGCTGCTGTTTACGCTGGCGATTACGGTGGCAACGGCGCTGCTTTTTGGAACGATTCCAGCATTCCGCGCAACGCGCATTCAACTGACGGAATCGCTCAAAGAAGGGCAGGGATCGGCCAAAGCTGGCGTAAAGAACCGGCTGGCTCGCGCGATGGTGGTCATGCAGGTGGCGCTTTCGCTGGTGCTGGTAGTGGGCGCAAGCCTGTTTTTGCGCAGCCTGATGAATCTCACCCATGTCGACACAGGTTTTGACCGCGAAAATGTGCTGCGGCTTCAGATTGACCCCAGTTCCGCAGGCTACAAGGACGACGAGGAAAACAACCCTCGGCTCGTCGCGCTCTACCAGCAGATTGAGTCCCGCGTCAGCGCGCTTCCAGGCGTCC
>JASHPD010000049.1 GCA_030038315.1 Acidobacteriaceae bacterium | reverse complement strand
ATGTGCTGAAGGCGCGGCTGGCGGAGCTGCGCGGCGCTGGCTTCAACCGGCTTTACCAGTTGGGCCGCATCTTTGAGTTCTCCACGCCGGAGTCTCTGCTCGACCTTGACTTCACGCTGTCGGTTTTTGTGCTCGTCGATCGCATTGTTGTGGATGCGGAGAACCGCTCGCGCATTGTGGACGCGGCGGAGATTGCTTACCGTGAATCCGGCGAGGTGATCTTTGAGGTTGTTCCGCGCGAGGAATCGGCCGAAGCGAGAGCAGACCGGCCGCACTATCGTTTTTCTTCCGCGTTTGAGTGCGTCAACTGCCATCGCGAGGGACGCGAGCCGGAGCCGCGGCTGTTCAGCTTCAACAATCCCTTTGGCGCCTGCCCGCGCTGCCAGGGCTTTGGCAACACGGTTGACTACGATCTGAATCTTGTCATTCCTGATAAGAGCCTGAGCCTGAATGACGGCGCAATCGACCCGTGGAACCGGCCGAAGTATCGCCCGTGGTTTACGGATTTGAAGAAGCAGGCGGCATCGTTGAAGGTTCCGCTGGATGTGCCGTGGCGCGAGATGCCGGAAGAGGCGCGTGAGATTGTCTTGCACGGAAAAGGCGGCTTTGTTGGCGTATACGGATTTTTTGCGCAGCTTGAAAAGAAGAAGTACAAGCTGCATGTGCGCGTGATGCTGAGCAAGTATCGCGGCTATGCCGAGTGCACGGAGTGCCGCGGGCAGCGGCTGCGGGCTGAGGCGCGCGCGGTGCGGCTGAACGGTTTGAATATCTGCCAGGCGGCGGCGCTTACGATTGCTCGCGCAAAGGAGTTCTTTGCCGGCATCAATCTCACGCCCATGCAGGAAGAGATTGCCGGCTCGATTCTGGAAGAGGTTCGGCAGCGGCTGACGTTTCTGGATGCTGTGGGGCTTGAATATCTCACGCTGGACCGGCTGGCTTCTACGCTTTCCGGCGGCGAGGCGCAGCGAATTCAGCTTGCCACTTCACTGGGTTCGCAGCTTGTGGGCGCGCTGTATGTCTTGGATGAGCCTTCAATCGGGTTGCATACGCGCGACACGGCGCGGCTGATTGCGATTCTGGAAAAGCTGCGCGATCTCGGCAATACGATTGTGGTCGTTGAGCACGATCAGGATGTTTTGCGCGCGGCGGATCATCTGCTCGATCTTGGGCCAGGCGCCGGTGAGTTCGGCGGCAAGCTGCTGGCCGAGGGCGTGCTTGCGGAGATTGAAGCGAATCCGAATTCACTTACGGGGCGCTATCTTTCGGGGCAGATTGCGATTCCCGTGCCGACGCGGCGGCGCGCGCCGGGGCGTGAAAAGCTGGTGCTGCGTGGCGCGACGGCGAATAATCTGCGCGGCCTGGATGTGGAGATTCCGCTGGGAATGCTGGTAGCGATTACGGGCGTTTCCGGCTCAGGCAAGTCCACGCTGGTGCATCATGTGCTGTATCGTGCTGTGGCGCGCGCGCTGGGGCAGACGGATTCCGCTGAGCCGATGGGAGCCTTCAAATCGCTCACTGGAGTGGAGCGGCTCAACGACGTTGTTCTTGTCGATCAGACGCCGATTGGGCGCACGCCGCGCTCGAATCCGGTGACGTATATCAAGGCCTTCGACATTATCCGCGAGCTGTTTGCTACGCAGCCTGAGGCGAAACGCAAGGGGCTTACGCCGGGGCATTTTTCGTTCAATGTGCCGGGTGGGCGCTGCAACACCTGCGAGGGCGACGGCACGGTGACGGTTGAGATGCAGTTTCTGGCCGATGTGGAGTTGCTTTGCGAGGATTGCAACGGTACGCGCTATCAGCCGCGCATTCTTGAGGTGCAATACAAGGGCAAGAACATTCACGAAGTCCTGCAGATGACGGTGAAGGAAGCGCTGCGATTCTTTGTGGGTCAGACACGGCTGCTCGAAAAGCTGGCAGTTCTCGATGAAGTAGGGCTGGGGTATCTGCGGCTTGGACAGTCGGCCACGACGCTTTCCGGCGGCGAGGCGCAGCGCGTGAAGCTGGCTGCGCATCTGGCGCAGGCGCGCAGTGCGAATGCCAACGCGAAGCCCTCGCAGGCCAGCCGCGTGCTTTACATTCTCGACGAGCCGACGACGGGGCTGCACTTTGATGATGTTTCAAAGCTGCTGACGGCCTTTCGCAAGCTCATCGATGGCGGCGGCTCGCTGATCGTGATCGAGCACAACCTCGACATCATCAAGTCCGCCGACTGGGTGATCGACATGGGGCCCGAAGGCGGCGAAGGCGGCGGCCAGGTGGTTGCCACTGGCACGCCGGAAGAGATTGCCGCGAATCTGCACTCGCACACAGGAAAATGGCTGGCGAAGGTGCTTTGAGGCTGGAGCTATCCGCGCGCTTTGGCGAGGATTTGCAGATAGGCTTCGGCTGCGCCTGTGATGATTTCAGGCTTGCCTTCGTCGATGGCGGCGAGATTGACCAGATCGCTGCCTACGCCTAAGGCCTTTGCGCCGGCTTCGAGAAAACTCTCCGCTGTGTGCAGCGTAACGCCGCCGGTGGGGATGAGCTTCAAAAATGGAAATGGCGCGAGCAGAGCTTTAAGATACGGTGCGCCGCCCATCGCGGAGCAGGGGAAGATCTTTACGTAGTCTGCGCCGGCGCGATGGGCGGTGATGACTTCTGTCGGTGTAAGCGCGCCGGGGACGGATAGCTTCCCGTTATTCTTCGTTGCAAAGATTACTTCCGGATGCAGGCTCGGGCTGACGACGAACTCCGCACCGGCTTCAATGGTTTCCTCGACTTCCTTTGCGGTAGTGACGGTGCCAGAGCCTAGCAAGAGCTTGCTGCCGTATTCCTGCTTCAATTCCTTGAGCAGATCGACGGCGCCGGGAACGGTCATGGTGACTTCGACAACTTTGACGCCGCCGGCGATCATGGCCTGCACAACTGCATGCGCCTGTTTGGCACTTTTGGCGCGGAGAACGGGGATAAGGCCGGCGGATTCGATGAGCTGAGCAGTGGTGTCGGGCATGGTTTCCTTCTTAGCGAGTTAGCTGCACTGTGCGCGATAGCAGGTTAGCGGGCGATTCTGGCGCTGCCGCCTTTCATGGCGCGCTCGACTTCAGCGAGCGAAGCCATGCTGGTGTCGCCGGGGGTGGTCATGGCCAGCGCTCCGTGCGCCACGCCGCACTGCACGGCCCACTCGGCGGATTTGCCGGCGAGGAAGCCGTAGAGCAAGCCAGAGGCAAAACTATCGCCGCCGCCCACGCGGTCGAAGATTTCAATTTCGCGCTGCGGGACGTGGATGATTTTGTCTTCGTAGAGCGCGATTGCGCCCCATGCGTTAACGGTGGCCGTTGTTGCGGTGCGTAGCGTGCTGGCGATGAGCTTGAGGTTCGGATAAAGGCTGGCGGCTTCGCGCAGCATCTCTTCGTAGGCGGCGATGGGCAGTTCCGCGAAGTCTTCGCTCACGCCTTTGAGATGCACGCCGAGCATGGCGGAGAAATCCTCTTCGTTGCCGAGCAGGATATCGACTTTGCGAACCAGCGCGCGGTTGACCTCCTGTGCTTTGGCTTTGCCGCCGATGGCTTTCCAGAGCGAGTCGCGGTAGTTCAGATCGAAGGAGACAATGGTTCCGGCTGCGTGCGCGGCATCCATGGCTTCGGCGGCGACTTCTGCTGTGGAGGGGGATAGCGCTGCGAAGATTCCGCCGGTGTGAAAGCACTTCGTGCCGTTTTCGTTTCCGAAAATTGTCGGCCAATCAAAATCGCCGGATTTGACCTGGCTGATGGCGGTGTTGCCGCGGTCGGAGCAGCCCGCTGCAGCGCGAATGCCGAAGCCGCGCTCGGTGAAGTTGAGGCCGTTGCGCACCGTGCGGCCTACGCCGTCGTAGGGAACCCACTTGAGCAGGGAAGCATCGACGCCGCCCTGAAGGATGAAGTCCTCGACGAGGCGGCCTACGGCATTTTCCGCGAGCGCGGTTGCAATGGCTGTGCGCAGGCCGAAGCAGCGGCGCAGGCCGCGGGCGACGTTGTACTCGCCGCCGCCCTCCCAGGCGGTGAGCTGGCGCGTGGTATGAATGCGTCCGGCGCCGGGGTCGAGGCGCAGCATGACTTCGCCGAGCGAGAGGCAATCCCAGCGTCGCCGGGATGGAATGAGAATCGAGTCCATTGCAACCTTCTTTTTCGGTAACTTCCTAGATCACTTTAACGCAGCGAGGTTGGAGCTGCGCAAGGGCTCTAGTAAATCGCCTTACGAAGAAACGATAGCAATGGACTGGCGGAATGACCGACCTGGGGCGCATCCTGTAAAGTTGGCTTTTGGGAGTCGGATAAGGGATGGGAAAGAGCTTCTTCGATTTGAGCGGCAGAGTGGCGGTGGTGACCGGCGGCACGACTGGCCTCGGGTATGCGATTGCCCTGGGGCTGGCGGAAGCAGGCGCGGATGTGGCGGCGACTTCGCGCCGCGCGGAGCAGGTGGAAAAAGTTGCCGCGGAGATTGAGGCTCTTGGACGGCGCACGGTGCGGCGCGTGAGCGATGTGACGAGCCGCGCTTCGCTGGAAAGATTGCGCGATGCGGTGGTTGGTGCGCTGGGCAAGGTGGACATTCTGGTGAACGCTGCCGGCGTGACGCACAAGGCTCCGACGCTGGAAGAGAGTGAAGAGGAGTGGGCGCGCGTTCTGGACACGAACCTTACCGGCGTGCTGCGCGCCTGCCAGGTGTTTGCGCCGGGGATGGTGAAGGCCGGCTACGGGCGCGTTATCAACATTGCTTCGCTAAGCACTTTTGCCGGGTTCAGGGAGGTTGCCGCTTACTGCGCGAGCAAGGCGGGGATCGGATCGCTGACGCAGGTGCTGGCGATTGAGCTTGCCACTTCCGGGGTGTGCGTGAATGCGATTGCGCCGGGAGTTTTTCCGACGCCGTTGAATCGCGCCATTGTGCAGGGAACGCCGCGCGGCGCGGAGCTGCTGATGCGCACGCCGATGGGGCGCTTTGGCGAAGCGCGCGAGATTGCCGGCACGGCGGTGTATCTTGCTTCCGAGGCAGCTTCGTTTGTTACGGGAGAGATTATTGCGGTGGATGGCGGATTTCTTGCCAGCGCTGTGAATCAGTAAATGATTGCGAGTTTGGAGCGGAATGCAGTGAAGATTACGAACGCGTATGTCAACATTACTTCGCCGGGACGGAACTTTGTCACGCTCAAGGTGGAGACGGACGAAGGTATCTACGGCCTGGGCGACGGCACGCTGAACGGCCGCGAGCTTTCGGTTGCAAGTTATCTTACGGATCACGTGATTCCGTGCCTTATTGGGCGCGATCCTTTTCAGACGGAAGATATCTGGCAGTATTTCTATCGCGGTCCTTACTGGCGCCGCGGCCCGGTGACGATGACGGCGATTGCCGCTGTGGATGTGGCGCTGTGGGACATCAAGGGCAAGGCGCTCAATACGCCGGTTTACAACCTGCTCGGCGGCAGGAGCCGCGATGGCGTGATGGTCTATTGCCATGCTTTCGGCAAAGATACGGAAGCCGCGCTGGAGGATGTGGCAAAGCATCAGGAGATGGGCTATAAGGCGATTCGCGTGCAGAGCGGCGTGGCCGGACTGAAGAGCACGTATGGCGTGGCCAAGGGCGGCGGACGCTACGAGCCCGCGGAGCGCGGCCTGCCGTCGGAGTACGAATGGGCGACGGAGCCCTACCTGCGCGCAACGCCGAAGCTGTTCGCCAGAGTGCGCGAAAAATTCGGGGAAGAGCTGCATCTGCTTCACGATTGCCATCACAGGCTTACGCCGATTGAAGCCGCGCGCCTGGGCAAAGAGCTGGAGCCGTACCATCTCTTCTGGATCGAAGACCCTACGCCGGCAGAGTTGCAGGAGGGCTTTAAGCTGATCCGCGAGCATACGACAACCCCGATTGCGGTCGGCGAAGTCTTGAACTCCATCTGGGATTCGCATGATCTTATCCGCAATCAGTGGATCGATTACATTCGCACCACGGTGGTGCATGGCGGCGGGTTGACCCCACTCAAGAAGCTGGCTGATTTTGCGGCGCTCTATCACGTGCGCACCGGCTGCCACGGAGCTACGGATCTCTCGCCGGTGACGATGGCCGCGGCGCTGCACTTGGGCGCGGCAATCCACAACTTTGGCATTCAGGAGCACATGCCACATACGGAGGAGACCGATGCGGTCTTTCCGCATGGGTATTTTTATAAAGACGGCTACATGCACCCTGGCGATGCGCCTGGGCTCGGCGTCGATCTCGATGAAAAGCTGGCGGCGAAATATCCGTATCAGCGGGCGTATCTGCCGGTGAATCGCAAGCTGGACGGAACGCTGACGGATTGGTAGGACGATGACCGAAACGCACAAATTACGGATGGGGCTGGTGGGCGGCGGTGCGGGTGCATTTATCGGGCCAGTGCATCGCATGGCTGCGGAACTGGACGGACGGATCGAGCTTGTTGCCGGGGCGTTTTCTTCTTCCGCGGAGCGCTCGCGCGCGGCGGCTGGTTTTTACAAAATTGATCCTGAGCGGGCTTATGCGAGCTGGGAGCAGATGCTTGCGGCCGAAGCGCAGCGCGCGGACGGGATCGATTTTGTTGTCATTGCTACGCCGAATGATTTGCATCTGCCGATTGCGAAGGCTGCGCTTCAAGCGGGCATTCCCGTGGTGAGCGACAAGCCGGCTACGGCAACTTACGCCGAGGTTCTGGAACTGGAAAAGGCGGTTGTGCAGGCTGGTTTGCCGTATGCGCTTACGCATACTTACGCGGGCTACTCGCTGGTGCGCGAGGCGCGGGCTATTTGCGCGAGCGGCGCGCCGGATTCGGTTTTAGGGCCGATTCGCAAGATTGCGGTTGAGTATTTGCAGGGATGGCTGAGCCGGCCGATTGAGCAGACGGGACAGAAGCAGGCTGCGTGGCGCTCTGATCCCGCGCGGAATGGGCCGGGCGGCGCGATTGGCGATATTGGCACGCACGCTTTTCATCTGGTGGAGTATGTCACCGGGCTCGATACAACGGCGCTTCATGCCACACTGCGCTCTGTGGTTCCTGCGCGCACGGTGGATGATGATTGCACAGCGCTGCTCAAGCTGAGCAATGGCGCTGCGGGCGTGCTGATGGCCTCGCAGATTGCCGCCGGTGAAGGGAACGGACTACGGCTTCGCGTCTACGGTGAGCGTGCCAGCCTGCACTGGGCGCAGGAAGATCCAAATCGTCTGCGCATTAAGCATCTGGATGGGCCGGAAGAGATTCGTCATGCGGCTGGGAGTTATCTCAGCGCGGATGCGCGGGCTGTATCGCGGCTGCCGGGTGGGCATCCGGAGGGTTATCTGGAAGCATTTGCCGTGTTGTATCGCGAGTTTGCGGATTGGCTTGAGGCGTGGCGTGCAGATGAGAGCGCGATGGCGCCGGCGACGCTGCCGGGCATTCGTGCCGGCGTTCGCGGAATGCGTTTTATTGAGCGTGCGATTGCGAGCAATGAAAGCGGCGAGTGGGTGGAGTTTTAAATTGAAGAGTTAGGTTGGATGACATGAAACTTTCGACCATCTTACGCACATCTCTAGGTGTGATTGCTGTGCTGCTTACATGTCTTTGCTGTATGGAGTTTGTTGGTGTGTGGTTTATGCCCAAAGATCCTGTGTGGCTTGCGCTTGAAGAGTCCAGTGGTCCAGTAACACGAGATTTGGCGTTTAACGGTCTCTGGGATATAGGGTGCATTGCTCTCGGAACAGGTTGCGTATTTCTTGCCAGAAGGTGCTTTTCAAGGAAAGATTCCAGCAATGCACTTCGATAAGGTCTGTGGGAGATTTCAAGTATGAGAACCATCAAGGGGCCGGGGATTTTTCTGGCGCAGTTTGCGGGCGATGAAGCTCCATTCAATACGCTGGTCAATTTAGCGGCATGGGCGGCGAAGCTGGGCTTTGCTGGCGTGCAGATTCCCACATGGGACAAGCGGCTCTTCGATCTGAAGCGTGCCGCCGAGAGCCAGGAGTATTGCGATGAAATTCTCGGCACGGTGCGCGCGGCGGGGCTTGAAGTCACGGAGCTTTCGACGCATTTGCAGGGGCAGTTGGTGGCGAGCCATCCTGCTTACGACACTTTGCTTGAGGGATTTGCTCCGGCTGGTCTCGATGCAAAGAGCCGCCAGACGTGGGCGGTGCAGCAGTTGCACTGGGCAGCAAAGGCTAGCTGGCGAATGGGGCTCGCGGCGCACGCAAGTTTTTCCGGCGCGCTGGCGTGGCCGTTCTTTTATCCGTGGCCGCAGCGGCCTGCGGGGTTGATTGAAGAGGCATTTGCCGAGCTGGGCCGGCGATGGCTGCCGATTTTAAATGCCTTTGACGAGGCCGGCGTCGATCTTTGCTTTGAGCTGCATCCAGGCGAGGATTTGCACGATGGCGCAACCTTTGAGCGCTTTCTGGATGAAGTGGAAGGACACAAGCGCGCCTGCATTCTCTACGATCCAAGCCATATGGTCTTGCAGCAGATGGATTATCTCGCGTTTCTTGATCTCTATCACGAGCGCGTGCGTGCCTTTCACGTGAAAGACGCGGAGTTTCATCCGACGGGGCGCGCTGGAGTCTATGGCGGCTATCTGCCGTGGATCGATCGGCCGGGGCGTTTTCGCTCGCTTGGGGATGGGCAGGTGGACTTCGGGCAGATTTTTTCCAAGATGGCGCAGTACGACTATCCCGGCTGGGCGGTTCTTGAGTGGGAGTGCTGCATTAAGCATCCCGAGCAGGGAGCCGCGGAGGGTGCGCCGTTTATTCGCGATCAGATCATTCGCGTGACGGAGCGCGCCTTTGATGATTTTGCCGGCGCGGGGTCCGATCAGAAGAAAAATCGCAGGATTCTTGGCCTCGATTGATCGGTGTAAGAGCAGGGAATTGGGCCTGCTTGCGCGAGTTCATCTTCCGGCAGCCAGAAACGCGTCTACTTCTGCGCGCGTGGGCATGGCATTTTGCGCGCCACGGCGCGTTACGGAGATGGCTGCCGCGGCAGCGGCAAACCGCGCCGCTTCAAGCGGGCCGTTGCCTTCGAGTAGCGCTACGGCGAAGGCCGCATTCCAGCAGTCGCCGGCTGCAACCGTATCCAGGGCAGGAACAGAAAAGGCAGGAGCCCAGGCGCCGATTCCTTCCTGCGTTGCGATGAACACGCCTTCTGCGCCGCGCTTAAGCGCCACGCAGCGCAGGCCTTTGGCAAGGAGGAGCTGCGCGCTCTCTTCAGCGCTCGCGGCGTTGCGCGCATAAAATGCGGTTTCGCTTTCATTGGGCGTGAACCATGCAATCTGCCGGAAGGCGGCTTCCGGCAATGCCGCCGCGGGCGCAGGGTCCAGCATCGCTGGAACTCCAACCTCCGCGCAAAGTGCCAGCGTGTAGCTTAACGTATCGATTGGAATTTCAAGCTGGCAGAGAACCATGCCGGCCGAGCGGATGAGGCCTGCATGTCGGTCGATGGTCTCGCGGTCCATTCTGGCGTTGGCGCCGGGAACGATAACGATGCTATTTTCGCCGCTCTCTGCCAGGAAAATAGAAGCCAGGCCAGATGACCCTCCCGCCGGCTCCATTGCCACTGTGTTTACTGCTGCGCGCGCCAGGTTGTCCACGAGCATCGGGCCATAAGCATCTGTACCGACTTTGCCCACCATTGCGACCGGGTAGCCGAGGCGCGCTGCGGCAACAGCCTGATTGGCCCCTTTGCCGCCAGGCGTCGTTTCAAATCCAGTGCCGATGAGCGTTTGGCCGGCGCCTGGAATCTGCGGAGTCCGGGTCACCAGGTCCATGCTGATGCTGCCTACGACGACGATGGGTTTGCGAATTTCTCCCATATTTTTGCCTCAGTACAGCGGGGCCAGCGCGATTGCGCCCAATCCCAGCAGAAAGAATACGAACATCAGAAAGAGCAGCAGCTTTGCCGTTCGCGGCGAGCCGGCAAATTCACGCCACACAAAGACGCCCCAGCAGGCAGAGACCATTGTGGCTCCCTGGCCAATGGAATAGGAAACAGCGGGACCGACGAAGTGAGTCTGCGAGGCGGCAAAGTTTGCTACTGCTCCAGCGGCCCAGATGGCTCCACCCAGCCAGCCTGCTGCGTGCCAACGCGCGGGCGCGCTCCAGTAGGCTGGCAGTTGTACCGGAGGCTTACCATCGAGCGGGTGCGCCATCAGGTAGAGATTGGCTGGAATCGTCGAGACGAGAACACCGATTGCGAAAAACAAAGCTGTGGAGTAAGGGCCGGGATGGAATCCGGCTCCGGCCCCGCTCATCGCGTGTGCCACGAGGGGATAGAAGCTGCCCATCAGAATGCCGGCCACGAGGCTCAGAACAATGCCACGCGCCGCGGTTGCCTGCGTTTGGCTCTCGCGTTTCCGATAGGCCGCGGCGTCAAACACGATCGCAAGAGTTACCAGCCCGACTCCGCCAAAAAGGAACACTGGATTGGCCGCGGGGCTGACAAGATAACTGAAAAC